>DASWGO010000136.1:0-14889 GCA_036393695.1 Thermoplasmata archaeon | reverse complement strand
GGTCGGATCGGATTCGAACGCGAGACTCTTGCGCGACCGATATCGGCAGTACGGCGTCCGCGCACGTCTGTGCGTCGATCCCCGCCGACCCACAGGAAGCACGATGGCCCTGACGTGGTCCACGGGGAGGCGGGCACTCGTCACGGACCCGGGGGCGAACGCGCGATTGAGGCTCCGCGACGTTCCGGTTCAAGCGATTCGCGGAGCGCATCATGTGCATCGGTCCGGGTTCTGGTGGACGAGCGGGCTCGTGGGGAAGCCCACGGCCACGCTTCTCGCCCGCGCCCGCCGACACGGTGCGACGACCTCGTTGGATGTGTCGACGGATCCTCAGGGGTGGCCGGAAGAGCGGATCGAAGCGGTCCGAATCTGTCTCCCTCATGTCGACGTCTTTTTCGGGAACGAGACGGAGGTCTGCGCCGTCGCCGGAGAACAATCCCCGATTCAAGCGGGAAAGCGCCTTCGCTCGTTCGGCGCCGCAGAAGTCGTGATCCACCAGGGCGACCGGGGGGCCACCGCCATCACGTCGTCCGCCGTCGTCCGAAGTCCTGCGTTCGACGTTACGATCGACAATCCAACGGGATGCGGAGACGTCTTCAACGCCGCGTACGCCTATGCGAAGCTCACGCAGCCTTCTGTCAGGGAGTGGCTTCGGTTCGCGAACGCGGCCGCGGCGCTCCACCTCCGGGATCGTCGTCGGCCCTATCCGACGCTCCCTGAGATCCGTCGATTCCTCCGGGGATTCGGCTCTCCCTAGGGGGATTTTCACTTTTACATATCTCCCTCGGGTCGCCGTTCATATGCTATGACGGCGTAGCATTCGATGATGGCGCCGACCCCTTCGCCCGCTCCCTCCCCTGTGCCTTCCGAAGCATGGGCAATGCTCGGACGCACAGACCTGGAAGCGTACACGTCCTGGGACTTCCCCTCCCAGTCTGCGGGCCATCCGAATGCGGGCGACGCCTCCTTCAACGGAGTCACCCCGGCCGGTTGCGCGGCGAATCTCGTCCGCCGGTACACGGGTCCCGGTGAACTCGTCGTGGATCCGATGGCCGGGTCCGGGACGATCGGGGACGTGGCCCGAGCGCTCGGTCGGCGTGCTGTCTCGTTTGACCTCGCTCCCCGTCGGCCACACATCCTCCGTGCCGATGCCCGATCATGGCCTCTCTCGCCGCAGACCGCTGCTCTTGCGGTGATTGATTCTCCGTATTCCGACAACGTCGTATACAGCCCCGACTCCCGATGTCTCGGCCGGATCTCGTGCCGCGACGGGCGCTTCTATGAGGAGATGGAAAAGGTCGCGTCCGAAGCCCATCGGGTCTTGCGCCCCGGCGGTATTCTCGGCTGGATCATCGCCGATGAGTACCGCGGAGGCGTCTACACGCCGGTGGGTTTCCGGCTCCTCGGGTTGCTCGAGCGGTGGTTCGAGCCCATCGACACAATTGTCCTTGTTCGCCACCACGATCGGTCTGCATCGCCGATGTGGGAGCATCGGGCTCGGCGCTTCAACTTCTTTCTGCGTGGATTCAAATTTCTCTTCCTTCTCCGGAAGCTAAATGGGGAATCGGGAGGCTAGTAAGATGGAAGCGGTCGGCGAGTGGACAAGTCGGACGTCGCAGGCGATTGTCGCGGCTTTGCGTGGGCGGGTCCGGCGTGTTACGGACCGTCGCCGAGATCGCCTCGTGGAACGTTCGGGTGCCCACTGGATTGCCTGGAGAAGCCGAAGGTCTGATCGAGTCTTCGCGGAAATCCGGCCGCTTCGAGGACGAGTCCAGGTTTTCATTCTGCCCCGACCCCAAGAATTGCTGGATTCCTCGGGCCTCGCCCAACGTGCTCCTCGGACTCAGGGCTGGGGATGGTTCCGATCGCGGTTCGAGATATCGTCGATGGAACAAGTGGAGCCGGCCGCCCGATTGATCGTTCAATCATACGAGCGCGGCGTCCGGAAGAGGAACGGCGGCCGACCGAGACGCAAAGCCCGATTAGAATCCCGATAGGAACAGGGGTTGATGGGCGGGGGCCAGCATTCGGACGGCGTACCGCGGACGATAGTCCGCGGTTACAAGACCGAATTGGCTCCGACGGTCAGTCAACAACAGATGTTCCTCCGATGCTGCGGGGTAGCTAGGTACGCCTTCAATTGGGGATTGCGAAGGCAGCAGGAGGCGTTCGCAGCAACCGGCCGGTATATTCCTTATTCCCTTCTCCACAGGGAGCTCGTTGTCGCCAAGCGCACTCGTTTACCTTGGATGTACGAAGTCCCTAAGTGTGTCGCCCAGGAAGCCCTGCGGGACCTCACCCAAGCTCTTCGACGATTCCTCAAAGGCCTCTGCTTTCGTCCAGTCTTGAAAACCAAGAAACGTCGGCGTCGGGCGTTTCGGATAACGAACGACAGGATTAAAGTACAAAACGGGAAAGTCCGATTGTCGAAGATCGGCTTTGTGAAACTCAAGGAGAGTAACTATCTACCAGTTCGCGGCCCCCACTTTTTTGGAGCAACCGTTTCCGAGCGAGCGGGAAGGTGGTTCATAAGTTTGCAGGTGAAGACGGAAATCAGCATTCCGACCAACACGGGCCCTATAGTTGGAGTCGATCTAGGCGTTCGTACCCTCGCGACGTTGAGTGATGGCACGTTTGTCGCGAATCCCAGGCCGTTGGATCGCTACGAGCGGAAGCTGCGACGGTTACATCGTGTTCTTGCGAGGAGGAAACGAGGAAGCAACAACTACTCCGACTCATTGCGAAAACTTTCCAAGACTTATTTGCGAGTGACCAACATCCGGAAGGACACGGTTCACAAAGCCACCACGAGGCTGGCGAGAACCAAGTCAGTCATCGGGGTGGAAGACCTTCCGATCCGGAATATGTTGAAAAATCGAGTCTTGGCCAAGCACATTCATGAAGCCGCATTCGGCGAGTTTGTCCGGCAGTTGAGGTACAAGACTGCTTGGTATGGGAGCACGCTGGTCGTGGTTAGTCGGGTTTTTCCTTCGACGAAGATGTGCTCTCGCTGCGGCAAGGTTAAATCGTCAATGGGGTTGGGGGAACGCTCCTATCGGTGCGGGTCCTGCGAGCTCATGATTGACAGAGATCTTAACGCTGCCATCAACATTAGGAATGTGGCCGCTGGTTCGACGGACACAAAAAATGCCCGGCTGACCGGGGAGGTTCATGCGATTTTGCAGGTGCCCCGGGATGACGCGGGAACCGGGCAGCAGCCAAGCTTGGCTGTTGACGGGGAACAGATGTACCTTCGGGTGAATCCAGGAGGCGAAGAACGTGGCCAATGAAGAGAAAGCTCCGGGACCGGAGCTGAGCATTGCCCCTGAAGGGGAAGCGAAGCCGCCGGCTCGTCCGCGAAACCTGTACGCGTTCGTCAAACAGGCCTGGAAGAATCCTCGGATCGGTGTGGTCAAGGAGACGCATTTTCAGCGGATGGTCGAGTGGCGCCGCGGTAACGCCTTCGTCCGTGTGGAGCGGCCGACGCGAATCGATCGCGCCCGCGAACTGGGATATCGCGCAAAGCAAGGGTATGTCGTCGTCCGTGCCCGGGTCCGCCGAGGGGGCCGGCGCAGGCCCCGCCCGATGGGCGGACGACACCCGAAGCGCCGCGGGCTGGTGAAGATCACGATGGCGAAGTCGATCCAGCGAATCGCGGAGGAGCGGACCGCGAAGCACTATCCGAACATGGAGGTCCTCAATTCGTACTGGGTCGGCGAGGACGGGATGCACAAGTACTACGAGGTGATCCTCGTCGATCCGAGGCATCCTGCGATCCGGAACGATCCGAAGATCAACTGGATCTGCAATCCCGCGAACCGCGGCCGCGTGTTCCGAGGCCTGACGTCCGCCGGGAAGAAAGGCCGCGGCCTCCTGTACAAGGGCAAAGGAGCCGAGAAGATCCGGCCGAGCATCGGCTCCCACGATCGCACGGGCAAGTGACCTCACGCCGACTCGATGTGGGACGCGAGGCGTCCGACTTCCTCGTCCGAAAGGCCGATGACCGGTTCGAACACGGGGACGTTGAGGCCGCGGTGATCCCCGGGGTCGAAGAAGGACCACCGGGTCCCTAGGAATACCGCATCCGCCCGGGTGATTTTCACCAGCTCTGCGAGCTGTCCGTTGGGCTGCAAGTCGAGGACCTTCAGACGGACGTCCCACCGACGGAGGGGCTCGACGAGCGGGTTGCCGGGCGCCGTGGCGACCGCGATTCGACAACCGCGCTTCATCCCCATCCAGGCCGCGACCATGCCCCCGCGATCGTTGACCACTGCGAGGCCGCGGCCCTGACTGCCGAGGGGGAGCCCGCCGGGCCCCGGCCAGATCTCCCGGAACACGAACGCGCGGTTCTGGCGCACTTCGATGTGGATTTCGATATCCGGGTGGGAGAGATTGACGCTCACTCCTGGATGGGCGAGCCGCACGACGTCGCCAAGCTCGCGGGCAAGGTCTTGGCTCGTGAACGGATGGGTACCCACCCGCCGCGTCCGAAGCGCAAACGTCTTCCCGGCCGCGAGGGACCACTTCGTCTCGGCGAGGACGACGTGCCGGAGCGACGCGAGGTCGGCATGGGTCTCAGCGGCGGGGCTGATCGACACGACGCCGAAGACTCGGGTGAGGATGGACCGAGCCCGGGCAACATCGTCCGCGTAGACATAGACGCGCGCCTCATCCGAATCCGTGATGCACTCGACGCCCTCGGCCGCAAAGAGGTCTTGAATGTTCGCGACGAGGCGGTCCCGGAGTTGGCGGCGCACGAACCGGCTCTTCAAGGCAATCTCGCCGAATCGCACGAGGAGGACCACTCGCTGGCACCGACCAAGCCCCGATAGTTTCTCGTTAGTAATTAATACGGCACCGACTTTGCGCGCGGCGTGGACGCGCTCATCCTCCTGATTCAGGCCGTCCTCATTTTCGGCGTGGCATTCATCTATTCGAACCTGGGCCTCGGGGGCGGACTCCTCTTCGTGCCGATCCTCTTGTCGACCGGCGTCCCCGACAAGGATCTGGCGGTACCGATCTCTCTCACGCTGACGATCGCGACCGCGACCTCGTCCGTGATCAACCATCACCGCCGCGGGCTCGTGGACTTCCGGCTCGGAGGCGTCCTCCTTGCCGGGGCCCTCCTGGGAGCCGTCGTGGGGACCGTCTTCACACTGAAGGTGTTGAACCAGGAAACGTTCGAGGCGTTCTTCGCGGCCGTGTTGATCGTGTTCGGAGTCTATATGGTCTGGGACTGGCTGAAGAACGCCCGGTCCGTCGACGAGGACGATGATTCCGCGATGACGCCTCCCCGTGTCGCAGCGACCGCGGCCGCGACGACGGGGTCCGGCTTCCTGTCCGGGAGCATGGGAATCGGTGGCGGCTTGGTGAACGTTCCGCTCCTCGTGTATGTTCTCGGTCGGAAAACCCGGAAGGCGATCGGGACGTCCTCGCTGCTCATCATCCCGACCGCCGCGGTGGGTTTCGTCGCGTACGTCGTCGATCTTGCGCTCCGGCCGGGAGGCTTCGCGTGGCCTGCGGAGTTCGTCCTCATCCCGATTCTGATGCCCGTGGTCTTCGTGGGCGCGTATGTCGGATCGCGGTGGGGCCTCGAGACGTTGAGGACTCGATCCGTCGCGCTGATCTTCATCATCGTTCTGTTCATCGCTGCCGCGAAGCTCGTGTTCGATCTCCTCTGACCGCGGAGGAAAAGCCTTATACGGCGGCGAGGGTGCGCCGCCTCGCCTGAGCCGAAGGGATGGGATGGACCGGACGGACGGGTCTCATTGGTTCTACTCGTACCTCCCGCAAGGGGTCGCCGGTGGCGCGACCTCGGCCTTGATTCCGTTGTTCGCGTACGCCCTCGGCGGGACGCTTTTCACGGTCGGCATCATCGCCGCAGCGACGAGCCTCGCGTCCGTCCCCGCGTTCATTTTGTGGGGCTCGCTCTCCGATCGGTTCGCCCGGCGCAAGGTCTTCCTGTTGATCGGATTCGTCGGGAGCGGCATCGCGCTGTTCGCGATGGCCGTGTCCGGGAACATGTCCCAGTTCTACTTGGCGAATCTCCTTGCAGGCTTCCTGGGCGCGGCGAGCGGTCCTGCCGGGACCGTCCTCCTGATGGAGACGTCGAAGCGGTCGGAGTGGCCCGCGCGGCTCGCCCTCGTGAGCCGCATCGCAGCGATCGGCTGGGTCGCCGGGCTGGGCCTCGGTGTCGCATGGCTTGTCATTGGTCCGGGATTGCTGAGTGCCGAGGTTTCGTCGATGCGCGCGCTCTTCGTGATTGGCGCGTCGCTTGGCCTTCTCTCGGGGCTCCTCGCTCAGGTGTGGACTCGCGAGCCGACGGTGCGAGTGGATCGCCGGGAGGTGCACCTCGCCGACGTTCATGCACGGATCGAACGGGGCCGCTATCTGCCCATACGCATCCTGCATTACATCAACCCGCTCGACTGGCGAAAAAAGGTCCGACTCCCGCGCACTCTGCGAATCTATCTCGTCTGTGTATTCCTCCTCTTCGGCGGTTTCACCGCCTTCTACGGATTCTTCCCGATTTTCCTGAAACAATCGTACGGCCTCGGAAGCCCGGAGATCTTCGCCGTGTACATCGCGAGCCAGGCAACCTCGATCGCGGTGTATCCGCGGGTCGGCCGCTGGGTCTCGAGTCGAGGCGACCGATCGACGCAGTTGTACGCGTCCCTCGGACGGTCGATGCTGTTCCCGTCGTTCCTTCTCGTGGGGATGGCGGCCCTTCCGTACGGCGCTCGGCTCGGGATCGCGATCGCCCTGCACGCTGGCGTCGGACTCTGCTGGGCTCTAATCAACGTCGCGGGCTCCATCCTCGTGTCGCGCCTCGCTCCGGAGAACGGCCGGGCAGAGGCGTTCGGCACATACAACGCGGTCCAAGGGTTCGGATCGATCCTCGGGCCGCTCCTCGGCGGATTCACCGCGCAGTACCTCGGGTACGCGATGGCGTTCGGCACCAGCGTGGGCTTGATCCTGGGCGGTTGCACGATTCTCGCTGCGACGCGCCTGTCGCAGATCTCGGCTCCCGACGAAAAACGTAAATGAAGACCCGGCATCCGGCGACTCGCGGTGCGCTTTGAAGGTCCTCATCCTCGGGGGATACGGTGCGATGGCCCAATCCACGGTGCCGGATCTTCTCGCGAGTCCCGGCGTCGAGCGAGTCGGGATTGCCGGACGGAGCGCGGCGAAGGCGAAGGCGTTCGCAGCCGCGCAACGGGATGACCGTGCGACGCCGGTCCCGGTCGACGCCCGGGATTCGGCCGCCTTGGTGCGCGAGCTGAAACACTGGGACTGTATGATCAACAGCAGCTGGTACGACCTCAACGTCCCGATCATGGAAGCGGCGATCGAGGCGGGGATTCACTATTGCGATCTCGGAGGACTTTACCACCAGACGCTCCGACAATTGAAACTGGACGCGCGCGCCAAGGATGCAGGCGTGACGTGCGTCCTCGGGATTGGGTCGACCCCAGGCACGATGAATGTGATGGGCATGTACGGTGCGAGCAAGCTCGACAAAGTCGAGAAGGTGCTTCTCCGGAGCAGCGGCGCCGTCGTCGCAGGCGGTGAGGTCGGGAAGTTCGTCCCGCCGTATGCGATCCGGACAATCTTCGATGAGTTTTCCCTCGATGCACCGATCCTCCGGAAGGGGAAGATTCGGTTCGTGCCCGCCCTGTCGGGCCTCGAGCGGTCCGAGTTCATGTCGCCGGTCGGCGTCGTCGAAGGATACTACACGATCCATTCCGAGCTCGCGACGATGCCGAAGACGATTGGAAAAGGAATTCAGGAGATGGATTTCATCGTCGCGTTTCCCCCTGCATTCCGGGAGACGATCGCGACCGTCGTCCGTCTGGGCCTCGCGAGTCGCGAGGAGATCGTCGTCGAGGGGACGAAGGTTCGCCCGTACGACGTTACCTCAAGCGTAATCGATGCCCTGCCGAAGCCGAAAGAGCCGGAACTCGATGTCGATATCCAGCGCTGCGTCCTCGTTGGCGAGAAGGACACGAATCCGATGACCCTGCGGTACGAGGCGGTCACGTGGCCCCACGAGAAGTGGAAGGTCGGCGGGGGCGTCGTCGACACGGGCGTCCCGCCCTCGATCGCGGCCCAGTGGATGGTGAACGGATTGGTCAACCGGAAAGGCGTCATCCCGCCCGAGATTGCGTTCGATCCGTTGCCTTACTTCAAGGAGCTCTCGGCCCGGGGCCGAGGGATTCAGATTATCGAGTACGCGGAACGGACGCAGGCCCTGAACTGATCCGGTCGACGGTGGCTTCGGGGCGCTCTACACGCTCGGCGGTGTCGGAGCGTCGCCGTAGACGGCCGCTTGTTCGCCGACCGCTTGGAGTTGGACCGTCGGCGCCTTTTCCTTGTGCCGCCGCGCTTCCTTCCCGATCGCCGCGAACGCGTTGTCGGCGACCTCGAGGGCCCACTCGACGTCTTCCTCTGTGTGCTCCGTGCAGATGAACGCGCGCTCGCCGGTGTTCGGGATTCCGAAGAGGACGTTGTTCCCGAGGCAGTGGATGAACCAGTTCCACCATCGACGCGTGTTCGCGCTCAGCGTGTCCCGGAAGTTTCGGATCTCGTCTTTTGTCGTGAAGTAAACGTTGCCGATCGACCCGACGTATTCGACCCAGGCCGGGATGCGTCGGTCGTCCGCGAGGTCCTGGAGGCCGCTGTAGAGTTGCCGACCAAGGCCGTTGACGTGGTCGTAGTATTCGGGATGTTCTCCAAGAATCTCGAGCCCTTTAAGGCCGGCGGCCACGCTGATCGGATGGCCGTTGTACGTCCCCGCGTGGAACGTGGCGTATTTCCAGCCGCGGCCCGGCTCGAGGACGTTCATGATCTGGGCTTCGCCTCCGAAGCCCGCGAGCTGGAACCCGCCGCCCGCGATCTTGCCGAACGTCGTCATGTCCGGGCGGATGTCGTAATACTCCTGGGCGCCGCCGTATGCGAGGCGGAAGCCGGTGAGGACCTCGTCGAAAATCAGGACGATGCCTTTCTTGCGCGTGAGCTGTCGGAGGCGTTTCAGGTAGTTCGCCTTCGGCGCGATTACGCCCGGACCGCAGAGGACGGGCTCGATGATCAAAGAGCCGACTTCGTCCTCGTTGTCTTCGAGGATTGCGGCGGTGGCCTCGATGTCGTTGTAAGGAAAGATGACGACCAAGTCGGAAACAGCCTTCGGGATCCCGCGGCCGTATGGGATGGGTCGGTAGCCGTTCATGCGGCTCGCGGTGCGGCTGTCCATGTCGAGGCTCTGCAGCACGTAGTCGTGGGCGCCGTGGTAGGCCCCTTCGGCCTTCGCGACTTTCTCGCGGCCCGTGTAGGCGCGGGCGGTCCGGATCGCGTGCATGGTCGCCTCGGTACCGCTGTTGCACAGCCGCACCTTCTTCATCGAGGGGACGGCCTTCCGGACCGCTTGGATGTAGTCGATGAAAAGCTCGCTCGTCACGCCGAGCATCGATCCGGATTCGAGCTGCTTGATCACCTCGAGGGCGATGTCCCGGTTGTTGTGGCCCAGGAGCAGGGCGCCGAACCCCATCATGAGATCGAGGATCTTGTTGCCGTCGACGTCGTAGATGTAGCCGCCATCTCCGTAATCGGCGAGAAACGGATGCGGTTTGAAGTACCGGACATTGCTCTCGACGCCTCCCGGGGTGATTCGAGCCGCGCGGCGCCAGAGCTGCCCGCTCTTTTTGTGTCGCGTCAGGTACTTTCGGCTGAACTTCTGGGACGGCAATTGGAACACCTCCAAGTGAAAACAAGGTCGGCGCGAGCACCGACGCGCGGGGTTCGAGGCCGCCGCGGACCTTCAAACTCCGGTTCACTTGTGCCCTTCTAAAATGCCCCTCGAAATATGAATAGCTTTCGCGCATAGTTTGCGTTGTGTATATCAAATGTGAGAGTATATGAAAGTATAGCTACGACGTATACCTGTGCCCGACACTGTATCGTCCGCGCGCGAAGTCGATGCTTATATGAATTCACATGGCCACGGCACAAAGAGGTCCTTCGGAAGCCACAACCGGCCGTCGGATACCCCCACCCACTTCCTGTCGAACGTCCACTTTCGTCCGTCGCTCCGAGGACCAATCCGACGCCGCGTTTCGTTCATTGGCCGAGAGGAGCGAGGGAGGCCAACGCCAAGACGACGGCTACGAACGCCGCGAGCTGAAGGATCGCCCGGACCGTCTGCCATCTCGTAAATCCACGGTAGACATCTGCGAGCGCCGCCTCTTCGGTTATCCCGGAGCGGAGCTTGAGCAAGTTCGGGGCCGCCCGGGTCGTCGCGAAAACGTGGGACAACGAGAGACCAGCAGCGAGGTAGCCAAACGAAGCGGCAGCGACAGGTGCACCCGGGTCGACCACGAAGGCGATCGCGAGCGCGATTGTGAGGGCTGGTGCCCCTAGACCGAGCGCCGGATAGATCCAGAAGCCGGTGCGAAGGTCCGCGGCCCGATGGTAGGCCGCCATCGCAGGGAGGCCGATCGTTCGGCGAGCGGGAAGTTCCACCACGGATTTGATCAGACTGCCGCCCGCCAGGATGCCGTTGACGATGGTGGCCGCCGCCAACAGACTCCATTCGAGAGTCGAGGTGATGTTCATGCCCCCGCGACTTGCCGCGGCTCGGTTCGCTTATGCTGTCGATGTCCAGTAGTAGCGCGGGGTGGCAACGACCGCATCCCGTCCCGACAAGATGCGTGGGGCAGGATTTGAACCTGCGAACCCCTACGGGACAGGATTCTGAGCCCTGCGCCTTTGACCAAGCTGGGCCACCCACGCACGACGCAGCCGGACGCGATTTCGCGGACTCGTAATAATCTTATGGTGGACTGCAGAGGGACGCAAGACCTAAGCGCTCCGGGTTCATTGCACGGACGACGTGTTCGAAAAACGGGACGTCCGATCTTTCCCCGGACCGCGCCGCGATCACGTATGGGCGAAATCCTGGGACTGGTGGGGGCGCCAAGGATTCCATCTCACGAAGACCGGACCGTACCGGTTCCATGGTTCTTCGTACTACTCGCGGATTGGATTGCGCCACGAGTTCGACCTGATTGTGGACGACGTCCCGGGCGGCTGCAACGTCGATCTGACGTTCAGCGCTCAAATCACGGATGAAGGTCTCATCGCCGGCGCGGTGACCGCGGTGCTGCTCCTGCCCGTCGCGGTCCTCGGCGGTGCGGTCTCCTACTCGGAATACGAAACGGACGCACGGAACCTCATCCTCGCCTTCTGGCAGTTCCTTTCGATGGCACCGAGCGGACCCACCGCAAAGGCGAGCCCTGCGATGCCGCCGCCGTGCAAGGGTTGCGGCTCCGCACTCCTCCCGGACTGGAAGGTGTGCCCGTACTGCGGGCGCGCGCGAGACTAGACGCCTCGACGTGCCTGCATTCCACGCATCAGCGTTGGCGCTTCATGATTTTCATGAAGCCGTTCGAATCGAAGACTTCGAGTTGTCGGTCCGCGAGCGTCATCCGGAATTCATCCCAGGTGATGACTTCGATCCGGTTGTTCCGACCTTTCGTGAACTGAATCCCGTCGGTTCCCTTGACGCGGCCTGGCCGGAGACCTTTCTTCTTTGCTTTCTCGATGGCCTCCTCGATGCTCACGGGCTCCATGACCATCCGATCCCTCCTGGACGCGGTCCGACTCGCGCGCGTTTGCAATCCGGACGTCGCTATATAATGGTTGTTTCAAGGAGGCGCGGGCGGCTCGCCAGAAGACTTTCTATTGCGCGCGCCGTATCTCGATTGGTGCCGCGGTTCGGTTCCTCCGGGATTCGAGGACTGGGGAACGTCGAGGTGACCCCCGAGCTCGCGCTCCATGTCGGGATGATCCTCGGAGAAATCTACGGGAGCACGATCGTCGGACGGGATCCTCGCGTCACCGGGCCGATGCTCGTCCAGGCGCTCACGGCCGGTGTCCTTTCCTCCGGGGCGCCCGCGATCGACGCGGGTCTCGTCTCAACGCCGACCTTGGCCCGCGGAGCCCGCGAGTTCGCGTGCGGCGCGGTCGTTACGGCCTCTCACAACCCCGCCCCGTATAACGGAATCAAGTTGTGGAATCCGGACGGGATGGCATTCGACGAGGATCAACAACGGGAGATCGAGGAAGCGCTCGACCGTGCACGTCCCGTGGTGCCGTCATGGGACCACGTTGGCTTGGTCTGGTCTCGGCCCGATCTGGTCGAGCAGCACGTGGAGGCGATCCTCAAGGACCTGGGCACCGCGAAGCTGCGTGTCGTCGTGGACTGCGCATGCGGTGCGACTTCGACGATCACGCCGTTCCTCCTGCGACAGATGGGCTGCGACGTGATTGCCATCAACGCCCAAGCGGACGGACACTTTCCCGGTCGAGATCCCGAGCCCCTCGAGGAGAATCTCGCGGTGCTCTCGTCGACCGTTCGCGCGGTCCATGCGGACCTGGGCATCGCCCACGATGGCGATGGCGATCGCATGGTCGCGGTCGACCGCGAAGGACGATTCGTCGGAGGAGATACCCTCCTGGCCCTCTTCGCTCGCGAAGAAGTCCGACACGGCCTCGTCGTGCCCGTCGACGCATCGATGGTCCTCGACGATCTCCTTCCGAAGGCGACGATCTGGCGCACGCGGGTCGGAGACGTCTACGTCGCCGCGGAACTGAAACGTCGCGGAGCCGACTTCGGAGGCGAGCCCTCCGGGACCTGGATCTTCCCGAAGGCCACGCTGTGTCCGGATGGCGTCTACGCCGCGGCGCGACTCGTCACGATGGTCGCGGCCCGCCCCCTCGACGCGATGGTGCAGGAAATCCCGCGGTATCCGGTCCTTCGCGGATCGGTCGCGTACGATCCGTTGAAGCGCAAGGCGATCGAATCCCGACTCGACGCGGCCCTGGGGGCACTCGGCGGGCACGTCAGCACCGTCGACGGATGGCGGCTCCAGTTCGACGACGGCTGGTCGCTCGTCCGTTTCTCCGGCACCGAGCCGAAGATTCGCCTGACCGCCGAATCGCGGGATGCGACCAGAGCAAACGAGATATATTCCGCGGTCCTATCGAGCGCGAAAGGTGCCACCGAATGAAGGCCGTGGTTCTCGCGGCCGGAGAGGGCACCCGGATGCGTCCCCTCACGGCCAATCTTCCGAAGCCCCTTCTTCCGGTGGCCGGCAAGCCGTTTCTCCGACACACATTGGAGGCGCTGCGTTCCGCGGGCATCTCGCAGGTGGCCGTCCTCATCGGCTGGCAAGGCCATCGGATCCGCGAGAGCCTTGGCGACGGCGAAGCCCTCGGTCTCTCGATCGCATACGAGGAACAGACGGAGCGGCTCGGGACCGCCCATGCGATCGGATGCATGCGGTCCCACGTCACCGGGTCGTTCCTCAGCGTGAACGGCGATGTGGTGGTCTCCGGCGAGGCGCTCGCCGCGATGATCGCCCACCACGGGAAGGTCCGCGCTCCTGTGATCGCCCTGGCGGAGGTCTCGAACCCGCAGTCGTTCGGGGTCGTCGAGGTGAACGATGGCAAGGTGACCGGCCTGGAGGAGAAGCCCCGTCGGCCGAAGTCGAACCTGATCAACGCGGGCATCTACATCTTCGACGAGGACATCTTTCCGCTCATCGACAAGACCCCAAAATCGCCTCGAGGGGAGTATGAAATCACGGACACGATTCGTGCTTTGATGGAGAGGCGTGACGTCTACGGATTCCGCCTCCCGGGCGAATGGATCGACGTCGGTCGTCCATGGGACCTCCTCCGGGCGAACGCGGCCCTCCTCGCCCCGCTAAAGGGGGCGAACCACGCCGACGTGGACGGGGGCGCGACCCTCGTCGGCGAGGTCCTTGTGGAGGCGGGCGCGCGCGTCCGGCGGGGCGCTTACATCGAAGGCCCGACGGTCATCGGTGCCGATGCCGAGATCGGCCCGAACTGCTACATCCGGCCGTCGACCTCGATCGGCCCGAAGGCGAAAGTGGGCAACGCGTGTGAAGTGAAGAACTCGATCCTGATGGCCGGCGTCCACGTGCCCCATCAGAACTACGTCGGGGACAGCATCCTCGGAGAGCGCTGCAATCTCGGGGCCGGGACAAAAGTCGCGAACCTCCGCCTCGACGAGGCGCCGATCCGCGTCGTATGGAGGGGATTGGAAGTCGACACGGGGCTCCGGAAGCTCGGCGTGATCATGGGGGACGACGTGAAGGTCGGGATCAACGCGTCGATTGACGCGGGCACGATCATCGGCGAGGAATCGTTCCTCGGTCCGGGCGCCCACGCCCGCGGGAACATCGCGCCACGAAGCCGGATTTTCTGAGGTGTGGGGGTGAAGATTGCCCAGGTCACGCCGTGGTTCTTCCCGCATCTTGGCGGCGTCGAGAGCCACGTGCGCACCCTCTCCCGGGAGCTGGCGTCGCGCGGCCACCAGGTGACCGTCCTCACGTCCCGCCACGACCCGTCCCTTCCCGCCGAAGAGAGCCTCGACGGCTTCCGGGTCGTTCGCGTGAAGCCGCGGCTCATCCTCATCCGCACTCCCGTCACGCCGAAGATGCGAGCGAACCTTCGCAGCCTTCCGATCGACGTCGTCCACGCCCATTCGCCGCCGCCCCTCGCCTCCCACTACGCGGGCGCCGTCGCGGGAGAGCGCGGGATTCCGTTCGTGGTCACGTACCATTGCGACGTCGAGCTGCCGTCCGCCTTTGGGATCTTTGCCGAATCCGTGTATCGGCGGAGCCTGGGGGCGTCCACGCTTCGGAATGCGGACCAGGTCCTTGTCACGACGCGGACCTACGGTGCGACGAGCCGCGCGGTCTGGCGGTACAACCCGGTCGTCGTCCCGAACGCGGTCGACCACCGCCGGTTCCGCCCGGACGTCGACGCCACTTGGGTCCGCGAGCGCCTGAAGATTCCACCCGAGGT
>DASWGO010000135.1:0-3592 GCA_036393695.1 Thermoplasmata archaeon | reverse complement strand
CCGCTGGTCGGACGGCGACCACACGGTTCGCGTCACCGCATACGACGCCGCGGGGAATCAGCATGCGACCGTCATCAACTTCCGCGTCAGCCCGGCGTCTTCGGGCGTCTTTGGCATCTTCCAGACCCTCCCGCTGGTCCTTCCCGCGATTGCCCTGTGCCTCCTCCTGTTCGCCATCGCCTTCTGGCGTCGGGGTCTTCGCCGCCGCGAGGACGAGGATCGAGGCGACCTCGATCCGGACGAATACCCCGAAGAATACGATTCTTCGGATCTGTAGAACTGCCGCCCCGGTTCAGTTTTCCAATCGCTGTAGCCTTGCCGCGATGAGCGGCATGGCCGCGGCGACGATTCCACAGAAGAACAATACGACCACGACGTGTTCATGGTGCAGTTCCCGTGTGTCGAACAAATCTTGCAGGGAGAAAAAATCGATGTCGTTCAACATGACGAGGAACGCGAGTCCCCAAAACACGGCGAGGAGGACGAGGCTTAACCAGAACTCCTGCGCTCGCGTGGTCTCGCCTCGACCGCCTGAAACGGGCCCGTCCTTTCAAGCTTTCTCGGCGAAATTCGGGAGACGGATTCGTCGGCGCGTCGGTGGCGGCAACGCGCCTCGGGTATCGATAACCCCTCGACGGTATTCCGCGACGCGGCAACCACTTTCGATAGACGTACAAGCACCACTATATACGCACCTGGAGGTTACGATGCAGCCTCTGACGGTGACCCCCATCCCACACACCCGGGCCACCCGCATCCGCTCTTCGTTCCACCTTCCGCCGAGGCGCAGCCGGAGCTCCTGGATCGTCCTGGCGTTCGTGTTGACGGGGATTCTTCTCGCCACTTCGCTATCGGCGCTCGCAGGCGGTCCCACGCCACGCGATTCCTCGGCGTCTGCATCGGCCACAGGCCGGGTCGCAACGCTTTGGCCCTTCTCCCGGGACAGCATCTGGAACCTGCCGATTGGCGCGAATGCAGTGTACGTCCCCGGCAACATCAAGAAGCCCACCGCCTACGGGATGACGACCGACGTCGACGTCCTCATCCTGACTCCGACCGCACCCGTCACGAATGTGTCCTACAACGGCGACGCCTGGAGCGGCGGGAGCCGGTGCAACGCCCAGGGCCCTGTCCTGTTTTCGGCGCCGATTCCGACGGCCTTCGTCGTCCCCGGGGCCGGGTCCGGGAATCCGGACGGCACGACGCCGAACTATGCGACGGCGATCCTCGCCGCCGACGGTCACACGCTCATCCAAGGTCAACCGATGGCCCGCTGCACCCCGAACGGGACCGCGACGATGATGTGGTCCCAGCACAACGAAGACCTCTTCGGGACCGGCAACTCCGGTGCGCACGGCGGCTCGATGCTGTCGAGCCTCGGCGGAGTCATCCGGCTCGGGGAGCTCGTGCCCGGAGGCACGATTCGGCACGCGCTGAAGGTCAACCTGTTCGGGAGGGACAACTACTACACCGGCTTCGGCTCATTCCGCTGGCCCGCGACGACCGCGGACGGATGCGCCCCCGGCTGCTACGGCGGGTCGGTTCCCGCGCTCCGGATGGGATCCCTCCTGGCGCTTCCTCCCTCCATCGACGTGAATTCGATGGGCTTGGAGACGGACGCGGCGAAGATTCTCGCCCACACTTTCCAGGACTACGGCGCATACACCGTGGACGATGCCGCGTGGTCGGTCTACGCGGTCGCGACGGAGTACAGCCCCTCCGGAAAGGTGGATGACGAATTCACCACGGCTTGGGGCTTCCCGATCAGTCCGGCGAGCCGGGATGTCCCCTGGGCGCGCGACATGGACCGGATCTTCGGCGCCCTGAATGTCGTCGACAATTGGGACGCGGCGACGTGGCAGACCGTGTCCGCGTCGAACGGGACGCAAGGGGCAGGCGGCGGCACGCCGCGAGTCCCGTGGGCCCCGGAGTTCGGCCCCGATACGGTCCCGCCCGTGGCCACCGCCTCCCTCTCCGGGAGCTCCCACGGCGGGTGGTACGCCTCTTCGGTGAACGTGAGCTTGCACGCAACGGACGACAGCTCCGGGGTCGCGGCGATCCACTACCAGATTGACGGCAGCGGCTGGCTGTTGTACACCGTGCCTGTGACGCTCCAGGGAGACGGCGCTCACGCGGTCGACTATTATGCCACGGACCTCGCCGGCAACAACGAGGTGCCTCTCACGGTGACGTTCCAGATCGACACGGTCGCGCCCACGACCACGTCCCGGCTTGACGGAACCCTCGCGGGCGACGGGTCGTACCTCTCCGCGGTCACAGTGACTCTCACTGCGTCGGATGCGAGGAGCGGCGTCGATTCCGAGCAGTATCAAGTCGACGGCGGAGTCTTGAGGACCTATGCGCAACCGTTCTCCGTCGGGGGGAACGGAACCCACACGGTCTCGTTCTTCGCCACCGATGTAGCCGGCAACATCGAGTTCACGCAGAGTCGATCCTTCCGAATCACCGGGGACGTCCACGTCCTGCCGGTGAGCGTCCTAACGGCCAGCGGGACCCTCGGGTCCAACGGCTGGTACGTGTCTCCGGTGACTGTCACGCTCACGGCGACCAGCGGGAGTGGCAGCGCCGTGTCGATCGCGTATCGCCTCGATGGGAACGCTTGGCTCAATTACGTCCAGCCGGTCGTGCTCCCCGAGGGTCATCACGTCGTCGAATACCAGGCGACCGACGCCGCCGGGTACTCGGAGGCGGCCAGGTCCGCGACGTTCGGTGTCGACTCCACACCGCCCTCGGTCATCGCGAATTCGCCTGGCGTCCCGATCGCCCCGGACGCATTGGTCTCCTGGTCCGGGTCGGACGCAGGTTCGGGGATCGCCCGGTACGAGGTCGGCATCGACGGCGCTGCATTTGTCTCGGTCGGTCTGCAGACGAGTTTGGCTCGCCACTGGTCGAACGGAACTCATGTGGTCGTCGTGCGGGCGTACGATGCCGCGGGGAACGAGAAGTCCTCTGTGATGCAGTTCAGCGTCGCGGACAATGTGTCTCCTCCGCCTCCGACTTCGCTCGGACCTTCGGCGCCGACGCCTCCGGGGATTCCCGAGATCGTCGTCGGCCTGCTCATGCTCGGCATCAGCATGTGGTTCCGTCCCCGCGTGAAGACTCGGCGCCCGGTGCCGCCTCCCTGAGGCCGTCAAAAACTGTTCCACAGGCAACTTAGGCTCCCCGCCCCGTGCAGGGTCGCTTGGAACTGCTGGAGGGCACGTGCTATCTCGTCAAGGAGCCCAAGCCCCAGTTGAGCTTCCGCGTGTACCGGGAGCTCGTGCGCCGAGGGACGCCCGGATTGTGCATCACCCGCGTCTACCCCGACCTCGCGCGGGAGAAGTTCGGCCTCGAGGACGGTCGGGTCGTGTGGCTCGCGGAGGCGCCCGCGGACGACGTCCTGCGTCCGACCGCGATCGTGAATCTCTCGAAGACGATCGAAGTCTTCCTAGAAGAAAATGCTCAAGGCGGGGTGGTCCTCCTCGATGGGCTCGAGTTCTTGATCCTTCGAAACGGGTACGACCCGGTCCTGCTTTTCGTCGAGCATCTCCGCGATCTCGTCGTGCGCAGTCGTGGGATCGTCTTGATTCCC
>DASWGO010000134.1:0-13150 GCA_036393695.1 Thermoplasmata archaeon | reverse complement strand
GACGGTCGTGAACGAGCGGGCCCGCGTGGAATCCGGGGCGAGGCTCCGCGGCACGATCCCCGCGGGAGCGGTGGTGCTGTAGATGTGCGGGATCGTCGGGTATGCGGGTCGCCGGGATGCCCTCCCGATCCTGCTCGACGGGCTGAAGCGCCTCGAGTACCGCGGGTACGACAGTGCCGGCGTCGCGATCGTGGGGAGCGCCCTGCAAGTCATGAAGGACAAAGGCTTCATCGCGAACCTCGAGGCGCAGCTCCCTCCGCTGAAGGGCTCGACGGGTTTCGCGCACACCCGGTGGGCGACCCACGGGGCGCCGTCGAAGGTGAACGCGCATCCGCACGTCGACTGCACCGGAAAGATCGCATTGGCCCACAACGGGATCATCGAGAACTACGCGAGCCTCCGGGAAAAGCTGCAGGCCCGAGGCCACAAGTTCGTGAGTCAGACGGACACGGAGAGCCTCGTCCACCTGATCGAATCGTATTACGACGGCGACCTCGAGACCGCGACCCGCAAGGCGCTCGGCGACATCCGCGGGTCGTACGCCGTCCTGGCGGTCCACGCGGACGAACCGGGCAAGGTCATCGGGGCGCGGAACGAGAGCCCGCTCGTGATCGGGCTCGGCCCAGACGAGAACTTCCTCGCCTCGGACGTGCCCGCCCTCCTGCGGTACACGGACCGGGTCGCGTACGTGATGGACCGGGAGATGGTCGTCATCACGCCGAAAGGGGTGACGATCAAGGACTCCGAGGGCCACGTCGTGCAGAGAGAACCACAACGAATCACGTGGTCGCTTGAGGACGCGGAGAAAGGCGGCTTCGAGCACTTCATGTTGAAGGAGATCCACGAGTCGCCGCAGGCGATCCACGAGACCCTCCTCGGCCGGCTCGCGAACCTCGAGGTGGACGGCTTCCTGTCCGAGGGCGTCACGAGCGTGAAGCTCGTCGCGTGCGGAACCTCATACCATGCGGCGCTCGTCGGCAAATACATCATCGAGGAGATCGCGCGGATACCCGCGTCCGCGGAGCTCGCGTCCGAGTACCGCTACAGCCAAGGCGCGACGGAGCGACCGCTCGTCCTCCTGATCTCGCAGAGCGGCGAGACCGCGGACACGCTCGGTGCGGCGCGGGAGGCGCATCGCCGCGGATGCAAGACCCTCGGGATCTCCAACGTCATCGGCTCGAGCCTCTCCCGCGAGGTCGACAAGACGATCTACACGCGCGCGGGCATCGAGATCGGCGTCGCCGCGACGAAGACGTTCATCGCCCAGCTGGTCGTCCTCTACCTGATTGCGCTGAAGCTCGGCCAAGACCGCGGAACGCTCGGATACGACGAGCTCGACCGGTTGAAGGATCAGCTTCGGTCGCTGCCGCGGGCGGCCCAATACGTCCTCAACAAGGCGGACGAAATCAGAGCCCTTGCCGAAAAATACGGACGCGACACGAAGGACATGTTCTACATCGGCCGACATGCAAACTATCCGGTCGCCATGGAAGGCGCGTTGAAGATCAAGGAAATCTCGTACATCCACGCGGAGGCGTACGCCGCCGGAGAATTGAAGCACGGTCCCTTGGCTCTGCTCACCTCCTCGACGCCGGTGATCGCCATCGTGGCCCAGGATCCGACCTACGAGAAGATGCGCTCGAACGTGGGCGAGGTGAGCGCCCGCGGCTCTCCGGTCCTCGCAATCGGAACGGAGGGAGACAAGGAACTTCCTAAGTTTGTGGACGATGTGATCGAGATTCCGTCGATCCCCTGGATCTTCTCCCCGGTTCCGGTCAGCGTGGCGCTCCAGCTCTTCGCCTACGAGGCCGCGCGGATGCGCGATTGTCCGATCGACAAGCCGCGGAACCTCGCAAAGAGCGTAACGGTCGAGTGACGGGCTCGCAGAGTGCAGGAACCTTCATCGGTCCTCATTCGCCATCCAGGAGGGGAGGGAGGCCTGGTTCAAGCCAAGAGGCAGTCCGCCAGAGGCGTCATCGACGGGCTGCGGTCTGGATGAACTTGATCACTTTTACTCCCTTGATTCGACGGAGTTGCGCGATGAGCTCCTTAAGCCGTGCTGTCGATCCCTCCGCGACGAAGATTTGAAGGCAATCCGCTTCGTCGACGTGGGTGTGGAGCATCGTGCGGATTTCGTCGAAGCGGTGCTGGAGCATCGCCAGGTCCGCGCGCGGATTCCCCCGCTCGTAGATGACCGCGAGGATGACGGAGGCTTCTCCGTCCTCTCTGCCCCATTCCATGACATCGATGAACTCCCGCAAAGCCTCGCGGACCGCTTCGCTCCGGCTGCGGTACCGGCGCCGCTGGGCGACGTCGTCGAGGCTCCGGAGAATTGAGTCGTCCATGCTCACGCTGACGATCGGCATGCTACTAACAACCGCGCGCCTCGTACTTTAGGTTTATTAAGACGGGACAAATTCTTAAATAACGGCATCGGATGAGCCGCGCCGTATGGTCGTCGCGCCGCCTCCGTCAAGGGGTCCGAGCCGCGACACCGGCGCTGAGGCAGACGTCCTCCGGGTTGCGAACCTCGGGGTTCGATTGGACCACGTCCCGATTTTGGAAGACGTCAGCTTCCATGTGCGAAGAGGGACCACGCTCGCGATCGTCGGCCCGAACGGCGCCGGGAAGACGACCCTTTTCCGCGTCCTCCTCGGGCTCGTGCCACACACCGGGACGGTCAACTGGTCCGGCCCCGTTCGGATCGGATACGTCCCGCAGAACTTCGTTGTGACAGATGTGCCGATCACCGTCCGCGACTTCCTCGGCTTCAAAGGCGGGGCGGGCTTCGAAGAGTCGCTCGCCGCGGTCGGTCTCGGAAGCGCGGTCCTCCCGAAGCGGCTCGACGTTCTCTCGGGGGGAGAGATGCAGCGCGTCCTCATCGCATGGGCCGTCCTCGATCGGCCGAATGTCCTCCTCTTCGACGAGCCGACCGCCACGGTCGACATCGGCAGCGAAGACATGCTCTATGAGAGCCTTAACCGGCTGGAGAGAGAAACGAACATCACGGTCTTTCTGATCACGCACGATATCCACATCGTCTCTCAGTATTCCGATGCGGTCCTGGCTCTCAATCAGACGGTCCGATTCTTCGGGGCGTCCAGCCGATTCTCGGAGCCCGATCTCTTGAAGGAAATTTTCGGGAGCGGTGCGGGCCTCGCCGAGCACAAGCACGACTTTGGGGCCCGGGAATTCCGATGACCGAACCAGCAGCATACAGCCTCGTCGCAGGCATCTTCGTCGGGTTCGCCGCGGGCTACGTCGGATCCCTCATGGTCCTGAAGAGGATGGCCCTCGTCGGCGACGCGCTCTCCCATGTCGCGTTGCCCGGCCTTGCCCTCGGACTTCTGTTCAACTTCAATCCGTTCCTCGGTGCGTTCGCGTTCCTGTTCGCAGCCGCGGTCCTTACGTGGTACATCGAGAAGACGACGAGACTGTTCCCCGAATCGATTGTCGGCGTGTTGTTTGTGACGGCCCTCGCGGTGGGGATTCTGATTACCCCGGAGGTCGACCTCTTGGAAGCGCTCTTTGGCGACATCACGACGGTCACTCTGGTAGACGCGCTCCTCGCGGTCGGAATTTCGGTTCCAATCGTCGTCGTCTCGCGGCTCGTGTACCGGCGAGTCGTGCTGAGCATCCTCTCCGAGGAGCTCGCCCGGTCGACGGGGGTCAATGTGGCCCTCGTCAACTTCGTCTATCTGCTTCTGGTGACCGTCGTCGTCGCGGTCGGAATCAAGATCGTCGGTACGGTCCTCGTCGGCGCCCTCGTCATCGTGCCCGCGGCCGCGGTGAAGAACGTCAGCCAAAGTCTCTCCTCCTACGCACTGCTCAGCGGTCTCACCGGGATCGCGAGCGCTGGGTCCGGAATCCTACTGGCCGACTACCTCCATTTGCCCGCGGGGCCGCTCGTAGTGATGGTTGGGACCACGATCTTCGCAGGCGCCCTCGTTGCCGGATGGATCGCCTCGCGATCTTCGCCCTCGGCCTCTCGCCCTTAACGGTCGCTCGGACGAACATGTCCCGGTGATGGAGTGCTGTTCGTGGTCGCTTGGGGACGCGGACACGTGGCCGAGCGGGAGACGCTCGGGAAGACCAAACCCCTCTCTAAAACTATTCGCGGCGCTAACGGCGGATGATCCTCCCCGCATCCCGCATGCTCGCATCCGACGGAACCGACGCAAGGGCGCCGGCGGCCGGCCCGCGAATCGGCGGTTCACTCCGCGTCACAACGTATGCGCCGAATAAAATGAGCGCTCCCCCCGCCAAGGTATATGCGTCGAGCGGGTCTCGCAGGAAGAGGAAGGACAGGACGGCCGCAACGACGACCTCGAGCAGGATCAAGAGTCCGGAGATCGTTGGCGAGATCGTGCGCATACTCGCGACGTACAACAGGAGTGGCGTAAAGGTCGGGACGAGACCGAGATAGGCAATCCCCAGCCAGCCATTCCCATTCGTGGGGAGAGGCCATCCCACAAAAAAGAGAGGAACCGCCGCGAGGAGCGCGGTCGTCGCAAGGATCCCTGCAGTCAGGGCGACGTAATCCCCGCCACGGTCCACCATCCTCTTCGCACCGACGACGTAGAACGCCCAGACCACGCCCGCGACGAAAACAAGCACGTCGCCGGCGAACTGTCCCCCTGCGAGAGACGCGAGATCGAACTTCGTCGAGACCACGACGACGCCGAACGTCCCGATGAGGATCCCAGTGATCTTCAATCGGGTCATCGCCTCGCGGAAGAAGAGGACCATCAGGACCGGGATAATGACCACGTTCACGTTCACGAGGAGGGCGGTCTTCGAAGCGGTCGTCAGGAGAATCCCCTCGTTCTGCAGCTCGAATCCGACCGCGTTGATCGCACCGAGGACCCAGACGAGGGGCTCTCGGAAAACGCGTCGATCCAGACGATGCATGGCCGCGAGAACCGTCATTCCAAGGAGCGCACCGATCGCCATGCGCGCGAAGGTCAGGAACAACGGGTCGACCGTGCCGACGGTCAACTTGCTCCCGGGGAAAGACGTGCCCCAGAGGATGCTCGCGAGGAGGACGAGGCCGTAATCGCGCGACCTCGAGGGGGCCATCTGCCGTGCGAACGAGCGGAGCTAGTTCAGGGTTTCGCCGGAGGACGGGTCCGAACCCGCTCGAGCGCCCACGAGTCGATGACGGAAATCGTTTAATTGCCGAGGACGCATGTCTGACCCGATGGGACGGGAAGGATGCGAGCGCCCCTCGTCGGGCAACGCGAGCGATCCGCCCGTTCAATCACCGTGAAGGGCACCGTGGGGGTCGTTGGGAACATGGCACAGCCAATCGAAACGGAGGCGGCGCCTCCGGTTTCGCCTGGGAGACGAAGAAAACTCATCGCCATCGGGGTCGCGTTCCTGGTCATTCTCGTCGCGCTCACGGCCGCCGGGATCTACTATCTGACCCGGCAGACGGGTTTCGCAGGCACGATCAAGGTCGGTTTCACGATTTCGTTGACCGGGACCTTCAACGTCGAGGGGACGAACTCGCTCAATGGGATCAAGACCGCCGCCAACTGGATCAACAGCCATGGCGGAGTCTCCGTCGGTGGGAAGTCGTACAACATCAGCCTTGACTTTTACGACGACCAGAGCACCAGCGGAAACGTTGGCACGCTGTATCCGCGGATTATCCAGCAAGACGGAGCCCAGTTCCTTCTGGCTCCCTACAGCAGCGGCCTGACGACGGCCGCCGCGCCGCTCGCGGACCAGTACGACCGCGTGATGCTCTCGCACGGAGGTTCGTCGGACATCATCTGGACGCAGACCTCGCGACGCAACCTCGTGGAGGTTCTGAGCCCCGCATCGATCTATCTGAAGGGCGCCATAGACTGGCTCAAAACGAACCACCCATCGGACAAAATCGCTGCGCTCTATGCAAGCGATTCGTTTTCTGCCTTTGCCACTCAATCCGCGATTGGGTATGCGCAATCTCAAGGCTTCACGGTCGTCTACAATCAGTCCTACCCCGCAACCGTGACGGATTTGTCAACACAACTTACCGCGGCGAAAAACGCTGGCGCGGACGATCTCATCGGAGGCGGCCATTTTAATGACGGTCTTCTGATCATGAACCAACTCAAGACGACGTGGACGACGCCGGCGCCGAAATTCATCTCGCTGCTCGTCGCAGTCACCGAGCCCAATTTCCAGGCGCAACTGACGAACGCGAACTACGTGACGGGGCCTTCCCAATGGGAGTCCGTGGTCACCTACAGCCCGGCTCAGGCCCAAAGCCTAGGCCTCACCTGGTACGGCCCGACCCCGGCGGAGTTCACCCAGCTCTACGGGACCTTGAACAGTGGCGCAACGCCAGCGTATCATGCCGGCGAAGCGGGGGCGGCGCTCCTCGTCTTGGCGAGTGCCATCCAGCAGGCGAACAGCCTGAACACCACGGACGTTCGGGCGAAACTGGGGAGCATGCACATCCTGGACTTCTTCGGACAGTTCCAAGTGGACTCGCGAGGCCTCCAGATCGCCCACTCGATGGTCCTCGTCCAGTGGCAGGGAGGAGTCAAGAAGGTCGTCTTGCCGAGCGATGTCGCCGACGGAACGTGCCAGTACCCCTACACGGGCGCATAGCCGGAGGCACCCGGAGGGGCATGGCCGACGTCGGGTTGTTCGTCACGGACCTCGCCCTCGGCCTCTTGCTCGGCTGCGTCTTTGCGGTCATCGCACATGGCCTGAACCTCATCTGGGGCGTTGCCAAAGTCGTGAACGTCGCTCACGGCGAGTTCATCATGCTCGGCGCGTACGGTGCGTACTTCCTGAGCATATGGCTCGGGTTCAATCCGCTCCTCAGCGTACCGATTGATGCCGCAATTGGACTGGCGGTCGGCGTCGGCTTCTACTTCGGGTTCCTTCACCGGGAGCTCCGGGGCAAGGAGTCGATGGGCTTGCAGAGCGAGATGGTCACCCTTGTCGCGACGTTTGGACTCGCCCTGGTCCTGATCAACACCGCCCAGTCCCTTTGGACCGGAAACAACGTCGGGATCCCGTGGAGCCCGGGAGTCGTTCGGGTCGGGTCCCTCCAACTCCCGCTCGGTGGTCTCTACGTGGCGATCGTATCGGTGGCCATCATCGGCCTCTCGCATGTGTTCCTGAGCAAGACGTACCTGGGGAATGCGATTCGCGCTTACAGCCAAGACATCCCCGCGACCCAGCTCGTCGGCATCAATCCCACCTCGACCGCTGCCATCGGCACAGCCTTGGGCTTCTCCATCACGATGGCCGGCGGGGCTCTCCTGACCGTCTGGCTCCCGACCGGGATCTATCCGGCCATGGGTAATCTGTACGCGCCGATCAGTTTCGTCATCGTCGTCCTCGGCGGCCCAGGGAAAATGTGGGGGAGCCTCGTTGGCGGGCTGACGTTGGGCGTGATTATTGATGTGGGCCAACTCTTCCTCGGCGGTAGCATTGCGCTCGCGACGGCGATCGCGTTCCTCACGCTGATCCCGGTGCTCTTGTTCCGGCCCGAGGGAATCCTTCGATGAGGCTTCCCGCGATTCGTTCGTTCGGGCCGACGCTGTGGGGCATCGGACTCTTCCTGATCGTCCTCGCAGGGACTGCGCCGTGGATTCCCGTCTTCCTCTTGACTGTCCTCATCCAGCTCCTGATCTACGCGACCCTCGCCTACTCCTTGAACCTAATCACCGGCCTGACCGGATACGTGAGTTTCGGCCACGTCGTGTTCATGGCCTTCGGAGGATACGCGCTCGGAATCGGAGTTGGTACCCTCAACCTGCATCCCGTGACGGGCGTCGCGCTCGGAGCGGTCGTAGGCCTCGCCCTCGCCCTGGGTATCGGGGTCGTGACGCTGCGGTTCCGGGGCGTCTACTTCGCCATCGCGACCCTTGTGGTGGCCGTCGCGGCCTTGTACATCGTCCTCGAGATCAAGGAACTCGGCGACGGGCAAGGCATCTACCTGAACATCGGTTTTGAGCCCCTCTCGTGGTTCTATACGATCTGGGTCATCCTTGCAATCGAGGTCGTCTTCACGTACTGGATCACCCACGGTCGGATCGGGTATGGCATCCGGTCCATCAAGAGCGACGAAGATGCGGCGAAGACCGTTGGGATCAATGCCGCGCGGGTCAAACTCTTCCTCTACGCCTTAAGCGGGCTCTTCGCTGGCGGCGCCGGCGGCGTCTACTGGTGGACCCTATCGGGCGTGTTCCCGTATCAAGCGTTCGATCTGACGTTCTCGTTGCAGATGCTCGCGATGGTCGTCATCGGAGGGATGGGTACGCTCCTCGGTCCTTTGATCGGCGCGGTCGCGGTGTACATTCCGTCGTACATCTTCTTGACCATCTTCAGTGGGTTCCAATTCATCATCATCGGCGTCGTCGTCATCTTGATCGCCCTGTTCGTCCCAGAAGGAATCGTCGGTTCTCTCCGGAAATATATTCCCGAACTCCGGGGGATTCTCGAATGACTCACGTGCTCGAAGTATCGGAAGTTCACAAGTATTTTGGCGGCGTCCGAGCGGTCCAGGGCGTGTCATTGAATGTTCGGGAGGGGCAAGTCGTGGGGCTCATCGGGCCGAACGGATCGGGCAAGTCGACTCTCTTGAACCTAATTGCGGGCGTCGAGCGGCCTACGAAAGGGGCGATCAGCTTGGATGGGCAACGGATCGACCGCTGGCCCGCCCATCGAATCGTGGGACAGGGCATTGCGAAGACACACCAGATCCCGAAGCCGTTCTTGGTGATGACGTGTCGGGAGAATGTCGCCGTCGCAGTGATGTTTGGAAACCACAAGCAAAGGGAATCCGCGAAGGCCCTGGACGAGGCCGGTCGCGTGCTCGCCCTTGTGGGATTGGAAGGCAAGGCGGAGGTCATATCTTCGAACCTGACCGTCCAGGAACGGAAGCGCCTCGAGTTCGCGCGAGTCCTTGGGACAGGAGCCCGGATCCTCCTCCTCGACGAGATCTTCGCGGGCCTATCGCCCAATGAACTTCGCGACGCCATCGCGCTCTTCGCAACGCTCCAGCGCGAAATCGGGTTCGGAGCGCTTGTCGTCGAGCACGTGATGCGCGCCGTCCTCACGATATCGGAACGAGTCGTCGTAATCGAGGAGGGCATGAAAATCGCGGAGGGTACCGCAGACCAGATTGTCGGGAACCCCGCCGTCATCGAGGCGTACCTTGGCGTGGAGGCGGCCCGTGCTACGCCTTGAGGGAGTCAACGCCGGCTATGGCGATACGCAAGTCCTGTGGGACATGGGTCTCGAGGCGAAGCAAGGCGCGACGACTGTGCTGATCGGGCCGAATGGGGCGGGGAAGTCGACGACGCTGAAAGTGGTCAACGGTCTCCTGCGGCCGAAGCGCGGTCAGGTCCTCCTGAATGGCGAGGACGTCACGCACCTCGAAGCATATGAGAGAGCCGCCCGCGGGATCGCCTCGTGTCCGGAAGGGAGACGGCTGTTTCCATTGCTCACGACGGATGGCAACTTGCGCCTCGGCGCATACGCCAAGCGGGCGAGGGCCGCCGCCGACGAGACGCTCGCGTACGTGTACGGCCTGTTCCCGCGGCTTCGAGATCGGGCGTCGGTGAAAGCCGGACGGCTCAGCGGAGGAGAACAGCAAATGGTCGGCATTGGCCGCGCCCTCATGTCAAAGCCGTCAATCTTGGTGCTCGACGAACCGAGTTTGGGCCTCGCCCCAAAACTGGTGTCGGAAATTTTCGACAAGATCCGCGAATTGCGAGAGGGCGGCTTGACTGTCCTCATGGTGGAGCAGAACGCGTACGCCGCGCTCCGGATCGCGGATTTCGGGTATGTCATGCAAAACGGACACGTGGTCCGGTCCGGTCCCCCCGCAGAACTCCTCGATCTCGAGGCACTGCGGAGAGATTACTTCTCACTTGGCTGATGCGATCGCGGCTCGCGCGGGTTCGGACATCGGAACTTCGCGGCCAGGTCTCGGTCGCGGTTCCAGAAACGTTTATGATAGCTCACCGATACGCCGCGTCTCCGATGTTCGAACGGCCCCGCGGGACCAACGATTGGGGTCCCGAGGACATGGCGAAGCGTCGCTTCGTCGAGTCGCGGTTCATCCAGCTCGCCGAATCGTTCGGCTTCCGCGAGGTCTCCACCCCGACGTTCGAGAGCCTCGAGCTCTTCACGGCGAAGTCCGGCCCCGCGATCGTCCGCGAACTGTATGCCTTCAAGGACCAAGGCGGCCGGGACCTCGCGCTCCGACCGGAGTTCACGGCCTCGATTCTGCGATTTTACGTGTCCGACCTGCGCAGTCGCCCGAAGCCGCTCAAACTGTACAGCACCGGGAACGTGTTCCGATATGAGGAGCCGCAGAAGGGGCGGTACCGCGAGTTCTCTCAGGTGAACGCGGAGATCATCGGCGGGGCTCCCTTGCCCTCGGACGCAGAGACCCTCGCCCTTGGTATCGGCACGATGCGGGCGATCGGGTTGAAGCAGGTGAAGGCGCGGATCGGGAACATTGGGATCCTCCGCGGATTCTTGCCGTTCCCGCCCGCGGACCAAGCGGTCGTCCTGCATTCCCTCGACAAACGGAATTTCCCGATGCTCGACGCCGAACTCGGCCGGTTGGGTCGGCCCGATCTCGCGAGACCGTTGCGGGAACTCATCGAACTCTCGGGGGACGTCTCAGTCCTGGACAAAGCCGCGAAAATCCTCGCGGGTGCGGGGAGCGCGGGACTCGAGTACCTCCGGAAAATCGCCGACCTGCTCGATGCGTACGGCGTCTCCCGGAAGGATTACGCGTTCGACATGGGCGTCGTCCGCGGCCTCGACTACTACACCGGGA
Organism: Thermoplasmata archaeon; assembly: GCA_036393695.1. Classification (GTDB taxonomy): domain Archaea; phylum Thermoplasmatota; class Thermoplasmata; order RBG-16-68-12; family RBG-16-68-12; genus RBG-16-68-12. The sequence continues at coordinate 2,346 of DASWGO010000134.1, read as the reverse complement.
TGGTCTTCGAGATCGATTCCCCGAACCTCGGGGCGGAGAAACAAGTCGGCGGCGGAGGCGCGTACAACCTCGCGGAGGTCTTCGGCGGAGAGCGCATCGCACAGACCGGCTTCGCCCTGGGCCTGGACCGGCTCGTCATGTCCGCCGAGGCGGAGAAGACGATCGAGCCGCCCCGCCCCCTCGACGCGTACGTCGTGCCGATCGGGGAGGGTGCCCAGCGTAAGGCGATCGAGGTCCTCACCTCCCTGCGGGCCGCGGGCCTCGGGGCAGACATCGATCTCGTCGGACGGGGACCGTCGAAGAACCTCGACTACGCGAACGCGATCGGAGCCCGGTATGCGGTGTTGCTCGGCGAGAAGGAGCTGAAGGCGGCTAGGGCCACGGTGCGGGACATGGCGTCTGGGGTCCAGCGCGAGGTTGCCTTGGGCGATCTGGTCGACGCGATCCTCAGCCCACCGGTGACCCGAGGTCCTGGACCCGCGAAACCCAAGCGGCAAGCCGCGGGAACTCGGACGGCACGCTCTCGCCGACCGTGACGAGCGGCGACATCGATCCATAGATTCCGAAATCCGCCAGGCTCGGCTGCCCGAGGATCCAGTCCCGTCCGTCGAGAATCGAGTCGACCATGCCGAGGTGTTTGTTCATGTCCTGCCGGAATTCCTCGCGGCGCATCTCGAGGACGTGCCACGGGCCACGGGCGCGGGTCTGCATCTCCTCGAAGACCCATCGCTCCTCGTCGCTCTTGAGGACCGGCGGGACCTTCGTGACGACGTACCGCCAGACGCGCTCCTCGAGGACCTGATGGCCCCAGTGCTCCAGCGTGACCGCGAGGCCCTTCTGCCCCCACGGGTACAGGGTCGGCTTGGGCCGGGCCTTTTCCAGGAAGTCCGGGATGTCGTACCACATGACGGGTTTCCCCTCCCAGACCAAGGTCGGGACGTAGTCTTGGCCGCTGGCCTTGAGGACTTCCTGTCGGTCGTGGTACGGCGCGTATTGCGTGTCGAACTCGACGCCCTTGAAGGCAAGCATGCGATCCGCGGCGATGCAGTAGTGGCTGATATCCATCGAATACAGGAGGGGACGGGAGGCCATGGAACCCCCGAATCCACGTCGGGCCTTGAGGTTTGTCGCGGCTTGGGAAGGCCCCTGCTCAACTTCCCTTGACCAAACGATATTGACCCTCTCCCTCACTCGGCGTGTTAGGAAGGCCTATTCGGATGCTCGACCTGATCACGCTTCTCGCCGCCCCTGCTGCGGCACTCATGCTCGCACTACCGTTCGGGATGCACTTCCGCGCTGCACCGGCGGGGGACCGACAGATGCGGCCGTGTACCTCTTCCGCCGCACCGGCGAACCGATTGTGATGGTCGCCCCCGACCACGCGCCGCCGTTCGCGCCGGAACAGCTCGAGCCAATCATCTGGACCGTCCGCGACTTCGTCGAGACGAGCATGCCGAAGAGCGAAGGCTATGACGTCACGAGTATGCGCTTCGACGAGGAAGCGCTCGTCGCGGTTCGCGGGGCCCACGTCAGCGTATGCGCCGTCTTCCGGAGCGCGAACACCTCGGCGATCCGACGCGACCTCGTTCGGTTCATCCGTGACTTCGAGGGTCGAAACGAAGGCCGCTTGCAGACCTGGGAAGACGCCCGCCGCTTCGCCGGGGAGGCCGCCGACGCGATGTCACCCCTGATCGCAGCTGCGTAGTCGGCCTGAGCCGGCGAGCAGGCTGCCGCGGCCACTGCTGTTCCTCGGTCTCACTTGCCTTGCGCTCGGAACGCCATGATCGCCAGGCCGTTGAGCACGATGCCGAACGCCGCAATCGCAATGAACGCGTTCCCGATCGCCGTCCAATCGAAGCCTGTGAGGATGAGCGCACGGGCGGCATCGGCCATGTAGCTGACGGGGTTGACCGTCGAGAAGGTCTGGACCCAGGCAGGCAGGAGCGCCTTTGGGAGCATCGCCGTGCTCAAGAACAAGAGCGGGAACGTGAGGGAGAAGCTCACCATCATCGTCGACTCGGTATTCTTCGTCCGCAGCGCGACCGTGTTCGAGAGGCCCGAGAACGCGACCCCGAAGGCCGCCGCCAGGAGCGTGATCAGTACCGCGCCCACGACGCCCGTGGCGAACGGAATCCGCCAGCCGAAGAGCGTGAGGATCGCCGCGATGCCGAGGATGATCCCGGCCTGGGCCGCCATCCGCAGGCCGTCGGCGAGGAGCTTGCCTGCCAGGACGCTGCCTCGGCGGATCGGCGCGACGAAGAACTTGTCCATGAACCCGGACTCGAGGTCCGCCACCATCCCGAAGCCCGACTGGGACGCGCTCTGGATGGCGGTCATGACCGTGAT
>DASWGO010000133.1:0-8010 GCA_036393695.1 Thermoplasmata archaeon | reverse complement strand
CAATACGGGCACGCGGTGGCGACCGCATTGGCCCGCGTCTCCTCGATGTGGCTCAAGCGGCGGTGGTTCACCCTCTCGCCCGTCCGCTCGTCCATCCACATCCGGGCCCCGCCTGCGCCGCAGCAGAATCCGCGATCGCGGCATTCGCGCATCTCGACGACGCGCACGCCCGGAATCCGGTACAGCACATCGCGCGGCTCATCGTATACGTCATTGTAGCGTCCGAGATAGCAAGGATCGTGGTACGTCAGGAACTCGAGGACGTCCCGCGCGGGATTCAGCCTTCCCTTGCGGATGAGTTCCTGGAGGAACTGCGAGTGGTGGACGACCTCGTACGTCCCTCCGAAATCCGGGTATTCGTTCTTGATTGCGTTAAAGCAGTGCGGACAGCTCGCGACGATTCGCTTCACCCCGTACCCGTTCAGCGTTGCCACGTTCGCCCGGATCATCGTTTGCGCCAGGTACTCGTTGCCAATCCGGCGTGCCGGGTCTCCGGTGCACTTCTCCTCGGCGCCGAGGATCGCGAACCGGACGCCTGCCTTGCGCAAGATGCGGGCGAAGGCCTGTGCGACCTTCCGATTCCGGTCGTCGAAGGAAGCCGCGCAGCCGACCCAGTACAACACGTCGACCGGTTCGTTCGCGGCGATCGCCTCCGCGAGCGTCCGAACCCCGAGCCCTTCGGCCCAGCGTCCCCGCTGGTCCCATCCGATGCCCCACGGGTTGTAGTTCGTCTCGATGTTCCGGAGCATGTCCATCGACTCGGGAGGGATCTTCCCCTGGGTCAGCACCAGGTTCCTTCGCATGTCGATGATCTTCGGCACGTGCTCGTTCATCACCGGGCATTCGTACACGCACGCGTAGCACGTCGTGCACGCCCAGATTCCCTCGTCCGTGTGGACGGTCTGGAACATGTCCGGCAGGCCGTCGACCTGCCCCTTCACGATCGCACCGCCCTGGTCGTTCAGCGTGTCCCGGATGTTCGTGATAATCCGCATCGGGTTCAGCGGCTTGCCCGTCGCGTTCGCGGGGCACGCGGCGGTACACCGTCCGCATTCCGTGCACGCGTAGCCGTCGAGGAGCTGCCGCCACGAGAGCTGCTCGACGCGGTTCACGCCGAACGTTGCCGACGTCACGAGGTCGACCGTTTTCAGGGCGCCCTTCGGCGTGAGGTCCATGAAGAACGTGTTCACGATCGCGAAGATGATGTGGATGTGCTTCGAGTGCGGGACGTATGCCAGGAAGGAGAACAAAAGGACGACGTGCGTCCACCACAACGTCCGCAACCACAGTGCCGCGTCGGCCCTGAAGATCGAGGTGCTCGCGATCGCCGACGAAATCGGCTTCCATTCCGGGAGGGCGATGGTCCCGGCCGCGGCGTCGGCCGCGTTGAAGAGGAGGAACGAAATGACGATTCCGAGGATGAAGCAGAGCACGATCGTCGCGTCGCGCATCCCCTCGTGCATGAGTTTCTTCGGTCGGATCACATACCGACGGTAGAGGGCCATCCCGACGCCGATCGCCGCGAGGACGGCGACGACCTCTTCTGCCAGGTACAGCGGGCCGTTGAGCGAGAACCCCGCGACCGTTGGGGTCGGCACCCGCCAGCCCGGGGCGTACGCCTGCGCCGTGATCTCCACGACGCTCGCCCCGAGGATCACGAACGCCCAGAAGATGAACGAGTGGAGCACGCCCGCATACCACTCGCGCGCGACCTTCCGCTGGAAGATCCCATACACGACGAAGTTCTTCAGGCGCGTCGGAAGGTGGTCCCACCGCGGCTCCTTCCGCTGGGCGGTGAACAGGTACCGGAGCCGGAGATACATTTTCCGCCCGAAGATCGATAAGGAGACCGCGAGGAAGGCGGTCACCGCGACCGTGTCGAGGGCGGTCAGGGCCATGTTCCCTCAAGGAAAGCGCCCTTCCCTTTTCAACTCGCGGGTGTTGCGAGGACGATCACTTTCCGATGGTCCGCGGTCACGGCTTCTCGTCGCCATCCTCCCCAGACGCCGACGATCCGCCAACCGGATTGTCCGAGGTTCCATGCGACGTCCCTTGGCGTGAGGAGGGTGAGCTCTGCGGACGAATCGGTGCGGTGCTTCAGGTCCTCGCCGATGCGCTCGTAGAACTTCCACTCCAATCGCAGCACGCTGGTCACGGGGTCGAAAGATCGGAACTCGTGTTGCTCGAGCGACCCGATTGTGTGGAATGCGAACGGCCGCTGTCGAGACGCGAAGAAGTCGCGGTTCAGGATGTCCAAGACGAGCCGACCTTTGGGGCGGACGTGTGCCTCAAGACGACGAAGGAATGCGAGGTCGTCCGCGGCGGACCCCCGACCCAGCGCATGGTCCAAGCATAGAATCGCGTCGAATCGGGCCCCCGCGGGCAATCCAGGAAGCGAGTCGCGGGACGCGGTGGCGAGGTGGAGGCGCTTGACGACGGCATCGGGAACTCGCTCGGTTGCCGCGGCGATCCCCATCTCGTTCGGATCGACGGCAGTGACCTCGAATCCGGCCTCGGCGAGCCCCACCGCCCGTCGGCCGATCCCGCACGGCACATCGAGGAGGTGCGCCCCGGGTGCGATGCCTTCCCCCTCGAGGAACATCCGAATCGCCTCGACGTCCTCCAACGGCGGGCGAACGATCCCAGCAGGCATTCATCGCCTCCCGACGACGACCTGGGTCGGGCTGTCGATCGAGGGCGCGTCCATCTTGAATCCGCCGAACGCCTCCGCCGGATGCCATCCGCCGCGGACCAGGAGTCGGCGCAGATCGTGGAGGCTGTAGATGCAGTGCTCGATCGGCACCGTCAGAATGTGATCCAGGTCCTCTCCGTTTCTGCGGAAGAACCGCCATTCGTTCCTCATCCGGGAAGTCACCAGGTCCAGATGCCGCTGCTCGATGTGCACGACGTCGCCGAACGCCTCGTAGCCTTGCGGGTCGAAGTGGCGGACGACGAAGTCCCGGTTCACGATGTAGATGACCAGGATGCCGCCGGGGCGGACCAGCTTCCCGTACTCCTGGAGGATCCGGACGTCCGTCTCTTCGTCGTAGTACCCGAGCGACGTCCAGAGGTTGAGGGCCGCGTCGAATGGCGCGTCGGTCGCCGGCACCGTTTCCGCGAGCCGCCGGAGATCTCCGACGTGGTACATCGCGCGGTCGGCCACGCCCTCTTGGCGCGCGAGTTCGGTCGCGCGAGAGACGAACACCGGGGACAAGTCGACGCCCGTAGTCTGGTAGCCCATCGTCGCGAGGCGCGTCGAATGCCGTCCGATGCCGCACGGCGCATCGAGGATTCGGCCGCCCGGCGGGACGCCAAACCGCTCCAGGATCGCGCGCAGGTCGCGCGCTTGCTCCTCGCCCGTGGACCAGGCGTTCTCGTGGACCGTGAGGAACACCTCCGGATGCCGGAGGAACAGATCTTCGGTCCAGTGAGCAGCGGCCATCGGCTCGCGATGTTCCTTGCCTTATTTGGCGGTGTCGCGGGAGCGCTTGCCGCGTCGTTGCGGCTTCTCGAACGGCTGCACGATTCCTTCCGGGTCCTGCCCGCGGATTCGTGCGGTCAATCTTCCGAGATCGGATGCACCGTAGATTTCGTCATAGGCTTCGGGAGCGATTTCCGTCAGCGCCGCGTCGGTCGTCACGAGAACGAGGACGATCTCCGGCGAGTGTTGCTGCAGGAATCCGGTGAGGCGTCGGACGGCCCCGCTCCGCGCCGTGGCGATCGGCTCGACGAGGAACAGGATTGGACCGCGGTGCGCCACGATCGCCGGTTCATACTTCGTGGAGCCCCCGCGGGCATCGTACACCCGGAACCGGAGGGAGCGATGTTCGTGTGGCACCTCCTGGCGGTCCATCTCCCGGCAGATGGCCGTCTCGAGGTTCGTCCGGCAGGCGTGGCCGGCGCGGCGGGTCACCGGCCCGCCCCGTCCATCGCATCGACGACCGCGCGGGCAAAGGCGGAGGTGCGGACTTCCTTGGCCCCGGGCATGAGGCGGGCGAGATCGTACGTGACGACCTTCGAGCCGACGACGGACTTGACGGCCGAACGCAGGCGGACTGCGGCTTCCCGCCAGCCCAGGTATTCGAGCATCATCACGCCCGCGAGCATTTCCGCGGTGGGGTTGACCTTGTCCATCCCGGCGTATTTCGGCGCGCTCCCATGGACGGGCTCGAACAGCGCGTGGGCGTCCCCGATATTCCCGCCGGCCGCCACGCCCAGCCCACCGATCTGAGCCGCGGCTGCGTCGCTCAGGTAGTCCCCGTTCAAGTTCGTCGTCGCCAGGACGTCGTATTCTTCCGGCCGCAAGAGGAGCTGCTGGAACATGTTGTCCGCGATGACGTCCTTGATCACGATTTTTCCGTCCGGGATCTTGCCGCCGTGCGACTTGACGACGTCGTCCCAGGGGATGGTCGACTCTCGGAACTCGATCTTCGCGACCTCGTAGCCCCAGGTGCGAAACGCGCCCTCCGTGTACTTCATGATGTTCCCTTTGTGCACCAGGGTCACGGACTTCCGGCCATTGTCCATCGCGTACCGGATCGCCTTCCGGACCAGACGCTTCGAGCCGGTCTCGCTGATGGGCTTGACGCCGATTCCGCTATCCGCGCGCACACGGGTGTGGAACTCCTTGTCGAGGATCTCGATCATCCGCCGCGCTTCGGCAGTTCCTTTTTCCCACTCGATGCCGGCGTAGACGTCCTCGGTGCCCTCGCGGAAGATGACGATGTCGAGGCGCTCCGGATGCGTGACGGGGCTCGGGACGCCGGGGATCCAGTAGACCGGCCTGACGTTGGCGTAGAGGTCGAGCGTCTTCCGCAGCGCCACATTCAATGACCGGAACCCACCGCTCACGGGCGTGGTCAGCGGTCCCTTCAGCCCAACGACGTACTCTCTGATCGCCCCGAGGGTGGCCTCCGGGAGCATGTCGCCGTACTGGAACATCGCTCGTTCCCCGGCGGGGACCGGGTACCAGGCGATTCGACGAGGTCCGCCGAAGGCGCTCGCGACCGCGGCGTCGATCGCGCTCTTGGCGGCCCGCACGACGTCCGGGCCGATGCCGTCACCCTCGATCAGCGGGATGATCGGATCGTCCGGGACGCGAAGCCCGCTTTCGGCGATCACGATTTTGTGGCCCGTTTCCGGGGGCCGGAGGACGAGGCGCTCCGACGGCATGCAGGACGCCTCAGGATCGCTCGTCGAGGGGCACGTACACGAGGTCTTTCGGGCCCACGTACCAGTCGAGGGGCCGCAGGAGGCGATTGTCCTGCCAGTACTCGATGACCTGGGCCGTCCATCCGGCGATCCGGGCGATCGCGAAGACCGTCGTGAAGAGGTCGGTCGGGATCCCGAGGCCATGGAAGACCAGTCCGGCGTAGAAGTCCACGTTCGGGAAGATCTGTTTGGAGGCGAGCTGTCGCACGACCGTGTCCTCGATCTCGGTCGCGATCCGGTAATACGTGTCGTCCCCGCTCATCTCCGCGAGGCGGCGGGCGAAGTCCTTGAGGATGAGCGCCCGTGGGTCGTACGTCTTGTAGACGCGGTGGCCGAATCCGTAGACCTTCTCTTTGTTCCGCAGGGTGTTCAGGACGAATTCCTCCGCGGCCTTCGGATGGCCGATCCGCTCGATCGTGTTGAGGGACGCCTCGATCGCGCCGCCATGGAGGGGCCCCTTGAGCGTCGAGAGCGCCGCGGTAATCGTGCTGTAGAGATCGGCGAGGGTCGACGCGGCGACCGTCGCGGCGAACGTGGACGCGTTCATCGCATGGTCCGCGTACAGGATCATCGCCACATCCATGATCCGCGCGTGGTCGGCATCGGGCCTTCGGCCCGTTAGCATCCGAAGGAAGTCTTCGGCGTGGCCGAGCTTGGGATCGGGACGGACGATTCGTTGGCCTTTTCGGATCCGCTCGTGCGTGGCCACGATTGTCCCGAACTGGGCGACGAGTCGACGGGCTTTGCGCATGTTCGCGGCGCGTGTCATGTCGTCGCGTTCGGGATCGAAGCTGGACATGTACGAGACGGCCGTTCGGAGGACATCCATCGGCGGAGCGTGCTCCGGCATCGAACGGAGCAGCCGCAAGACGGACGGTGGCAGGGTGCGCGCTGTCGCGAGGTCGGCCTTCGCCTTCTCCAGCTCTTCCCGATTCGGGAGATGTCCCTCGAGCAACAGGGACACCGTCTCCTCGAACGTCGAGTGTGCCGCCAGGTCTCGGATGTCGTACCCGCGGTACAGGAGGCGCCCGCGCTGGCCGTCGATGAAACAGATCGACGTCTCCTTGACGTAGACGTCATCGAGGCCCTTGTCGATTCGTGGGCCGGCGAGGTCCGTTTTCAGGGGGGAGACCATGTTCGTCGCCTCAGGAACGGCTGCCCGCGAGGATAGGGGATGCTAAGGTCGGTGCGATATTAAAGCTGAACGTTGTCCCGCGATGAACGGACGTCAGAGGGGGATCCGGAAGATAGCGTCGGCCATCATCCCGATGAGGACGAGGGCCAGGTAGATCCCTGAGAACTTGTAGCCCGCCCAGGCGGTCTCCGGGCTCGGATGGACGATGAATTTCGCGGTGAGTCCGAGGAGCACGACGCCGGAGACGATGGCGACCCCGAGGTAGATGGCATCGAACGCCGACGTGAAGAAGAAGGCGATGCTGGCAACGGCCACGATCGCCGTGGAGCCGGAAATCGCCAACGCGGATGTCCGCTCGCCCCACACGGCCGGAAGCATCGGGAGGCGCGCCCGCCGGTAGTCCTCTCGGCTTCGGTAGGCGAGGGCCCAAAAGTGTCCGGGCGTCCACAGGAAGACGAGGAGGGCGATGAGGACCGCCTGCAGGCTGATCGAATTCGCCGCCGCGGCGGATCCGGCGAGCGCGGGGCAGGAACCCGCGAATCCGCCGATGACGATGTTGCTCACGTGGGTCCGCTTGAGTCCGACCGTGTACACGCCAATGTAGACGGCATAGCCGAGCCCGATCATCAGGGCCGTCAAGAGGTTGATGCCGAGCCCCGCGATGACGAGGCTCAGGATCAGCAATCCGACGCCGAACTCGAGGGCGTGGGCCGGAGGCTCAATGCGGTGCTGCGGCAGCGGTCGGCTCCGGGTCCGGTGCATGACCGAGTCGAGGTCTCGGTCCAGGAAGTGGTTCGTCGCGCTCGCGCCCGCGGCCCCCAGAAGGCCCGAGAGCATGAGGAGGCCGAATCGCCAGGCATCCACCGCGACCCCGCTCGTCGCGATGTAACCGGCGGCCGCCACGAGCAGCAGGAGGGCATCGATCCGGAGCTTCATCAGCTGCACATAGTCCGAGACCGACGCCATCGAGAACTCGCTCGCGCGCTAATCTCACGGCGCTCTTAATCCTTTGTCGCTGCGCGCCGAACCCCGCGGCGCGTGCGTCGTTCTCGGGCCCGCTTGCGCTGGTACCAATCGCAGTCGCGTCGAACGGGACACTCGCCGCACCGAGGATTGCGCGCTTTGCAGAGCGACCGGCCGTGGGCGATGATGGCGAGGTGCCAAGCCTTCCGCTTCTCCGGCAGGGTCCATCGCTCGAGCGCCGCCCGGATCGACTCGTAATCCGTTCGGCGAACGAGGTTCCATCGCCGAGCGATGCGAGCGATGTGCGTGTCGACTGGGAACGTCGGATGGCCGGCAGCCATCGCTAGGACGACATCGGCCGTCTTCGGCCCCACGCCCGGCAGGGCGATCAGTTCCTCCCGTGCGCGGTCCGTTGGCAACGCCAGGATCCATCCGAGGCGATCGCCGCGGTCGTCGAGGAGGGCTCTCGCGACGCCGCGGATTCGCGGCGCTTTCTGCTTTGCAAGTCCCGCATGCCAGATCGCTTTTGTGATCTCCTCTTCCGGCGTGTCGGCGAGTCGTTGCGGGGTGATCGCGCCGACTCTCAAGCGGAGATCGTTCAATCCGCGGCGCTCGTTGGCGACCGTCGTGCTCTGGGACAGGATGGTCGAAATCAAGATCTCGAACGGAGTCATCCCGCGGCTCCAGTCCTCCACCGGGTA
>DASWGO010000132.1:0-1812 GCA_036393695.1 Thermoplasmata archaeon | reverse complement strand
CGCACGGAGGTCCCGCATCGTCGCGAGGACTTCCTCTCTCGTCTCGCCGAGTCCGAGCATGATTGAGGACTTCGAGAAGAGATCGGATCGCATCTCCTTGGCGGCTCGGAGGACCTTCAAACTCTGCGCGTAGTTCGCGCGTCGATCCCGGACCGTCCCTTGCAACCGCTCGACAGTCTCGATGTTGTGGTCGAGGACGTCGACGCCGGAATCGACGACGGTGCGCACCGCGTCGAGATCTCCCTGAAAATCCGGGATCAGCGCCTCGACGAGCATGTCCGGACGCCGAATCTTGATTTCTCGAACCGTCTTCGCGAAGTGCGCCGCGCCGCCGTCCGCGAGGTCGTCTCGATCCACCGATGTCAGAACGACATAGGAGAGGTCCATCTCGGCCAGGGCCATCGCGACCTTCTTCGGCTCATCAAGGTCGAGCACGCCGTGCGGGTTGCCTGAGGTCACGGCGCAGAAGCGGCAGCCCCGGGTGCACGTGTCGCCCATCAGCATGATCGTCGCGGTCCCGCCGCCCCAGCACTCCCATACGTTCGGGCAGTGGGCCTCCTCGCACACGGTGTGGAGGTCCAAGGAGCGGAACAATGACTTCAGGTGGGCGTAGTTCTCGCCGGACGGTGGGCGGACCCTCAGCCATTCCGGTTTGCGCTCCGCGAGCATTCTGCCGTTGCTAAGGGCGACCTCGTTTAAGAGCCTAACCCACGACGGAGCGCGGTGAAGCGGATCAGCCAAACCGGAACTCGACGCCGTACGAACCGCGAGGGTAATTCCAGTGGATTGCGTCTTTGCCGAGGTGCTTGCACACGATGGCACAGGCCCCGAGCTCGATGCAGCCTTCCGTGTTGTAGACAAGCTCGCCCTTGTCGAGGCGGTAAACCTTGGACGGGCAGACGTACAGACACGGCTTCGTGTCGCATGTCCGGCAGACGTCCGTGTCCACCGTGATGAACGGTTCCTCATCGAACTCGAACTTGTCCAAGCCGACCCGCTCGTCCACGGTCAGGGGCTTCGAAGCTTCGGGTTTCGCCGGTTCAGGCATCTCTGGGCTGTCGAGAACCGGGGGCCGATAATAAACCGTTGGTGACGGGCTAGCCCCGCACGTTATCAGGGAAGGGACTCAGGTGGAAACTTTCTATAGGAATTCGCTCGCATCGGTGGCCGTCCGATGGCTCGTTGCCGGAGGACGCAGGGATAGCTTCGATGCCCGCCCGCGATCGCAAGTCCTCGACGATCAGTCCGCAAATGGACCTGGCGAGAATGGGTCCGGAAGAAGCCCGCGAACTCCTCGCGGCGGCCCTCCATCCCGATCCGAAGTCCGGGATCCTCCGCCTCGCGGATCAGCCGTGTCTCATCCTCCGGCCCGAGGTCATCGTGAGCATCCAGAAGCAGCTCGAACAAACCGTCGGTGGATCTGCGAAAGGGATCCTGTATCTGGCCGGCGAGCGGAGCTCGGATTCCGGGCTGAAATTCCTCGGGGCGCTGACGAGCGGGGGTCTCCACGCCGCTGACCATGGACGGGGCGAAGCGAATTATTGACGCGTCCGCGCTCACGGGATGGGGGCGGACCGAGATCATCCATTTCGACCCGGAGCGAGGTCGGTTCAAGGTGGCGAGACACAACAGCCCGATCGCCAAGGCGTACGGACCTTCGAAGAAGCCCGTTTGCCACTTCCTTGCCGGTTGGATGGCCGGGATCGGCCGTCTGCTCGTGGCAAAGGAGCTCCTGTGCGAGGAGATCTCCTGTATGGCACAGGGCCAAGATCGGTGCGAGTTCGAGCTGCAACCGATGCCGATGGCGTGAGC
>DASWGO010000131.1:0-2516 GCA_036393695.1 Thermoplasmata archaeon | reverse complement strand
TTTGCAGGACAGCGGGATTCCCGAAGGCCCAAAACGGATCACGAACTCACCCCCGACGAAGAAGCCGACACTCGACTATTATTCTGGCCTGCCTGATATTAGTATCTTTGCCCCGCGGCGGCCTTTTCGGGCGGTGCTGGGGCGTCGGTCCGGGCCGGCTCCGGGCGCTCGACTGGCCCTCGGTACGCCATCCCAACCAGCCGCCTGAGGCATGTTTAAGCGGCCCAGCCTCCATCCGGAACGGCCTTTCTCAGGCACCGGGTGGAGGATGCAGCCGAGTCCGCCGCCGCAAACGCCTCAGTACCCGATCCCACCGCCCGGCGCGGGTCCGCCGCCGTACTACCTGCCGCCACCGATGCCACCCCGGAAGTCGCGGACGGCCCTCATCGTTGTCATCGTCGTTGTGATAATCCTCGTCGTGGGACTCAGTGGAGCCGTCTACGTTCTGACTTCGCACACGGTTCACGTCACGGCCGAGAACATCAGCATCACGGGGGCCACGAACTGCTGGACCTCGACGACCGGGAGCGGGGAGACCGTCCCAGGAGGCGCCGCCTTCACCACGACGTGGACCCTCAGCTACCACGCCGCCTCGTTCGACCCGCCTTCGTGCACGGTCCAAGGCGTCTCGCTCGGAACGCCGGGATTCGCCCTCTCTTCCGCGAACGTCCCTCTCACGGTGCTCGATGGGGGGACCCAGACGCTCACGCTTCGAATCGTGGCCCCGAACAGCGACTACACCGGCGCCCTGTCCATCATCATCGAGGTGACGTCCCCGTAGGATCGCCTGGCGGCCTCCCATTCGCCGGAGAGATTCATCCCGCCTCATCGTCGAGAGCATCCAAGCTCGAGGCCCCAAACGTTTAAATCGCTCAGGTCTTTTGGCGTCCGTCCGAGGCCCCGTTTTCATGGCCAAGATCGCTAAGACGAACCCTCACCTCCAGCAAGTCGTCCGGGAGCTCCGGGCGGTCTCCCGCGAGATGCACGCGCCGATCTGGCGGGATGTCGCGGAGCGCCTCGAGCGAACGCGCAAGAACTGGTCGGAGGTCAACCTCTCCCGCCTCAGTCGGTACGCGGCGAAGGGCGAGCAGATCGTCGTGCCGGGTGTGGTGCTGGCCACCGGGGAGATCAAGACTCCGGTGACCGTCGCGGCATTCCGGACGTCCGCCGCCGCCCAGAAGAAGATCGAAGCGGCCGGGGGTCGGGCGATCACCCTCCTCGAACTCGCGGTCCAGAACCCGAAAGGATCCGGCGTCCGGATCATGGGGTGACGATGGCGACAATCGATGCGACCAGTCACGTCGTCGGCCGATTGGCCTCCGTCCTGGCGAAACGACTCCTCAACGGCGAGGAGATTGTCGTCGTAAATGCGGAGAAGGCGATCGTCACGGGCAAACGGAGCGTCGTCTTCCAAGAATACCGAGCCCGCCACCAGCGCGGCAGCACCGCGAGCCGAATGCGTGGGATCGGGCCTGCGTACCCCCGACGACCCGACTTGATCCTGCGAAGGACGATTTCCCGGATGATGCCGTATCAGCAGCCGCGCGGGAGAGACGCCTTGAAGCGCCTGCGCGTATACCTCTCCGTCCCGGACGCGTTCAAGGACAAGCCCCTCGAGATCGTCGAGGACGCCAAGCGGCCGCCCCAAGGGCCGTTCATGAGCCTGGGGGAGATTGCCAAGCTCCTCGGTTCGAAGTTCGAGGTGTCCCGATGAAGGCGATCGTCGCGAGCGGAAAGCGCAAGACGGCGGTGGCGCGCGCGACGCTCACGAAAGGACGAGGCATCGTGCGAATCAACAGCGTGCCCGTCGAAATCTATCCGTTCGAATTGGGGCGACTGAAGATCCTGGAGCCGCTGAAGCTCGCGGGGAAGAAAGTCGACACAATCGATATCGACGTGAACGTGCAGGGCGGCGGCGTGATGGGGCAGGCGGACGCGGTCCGCACGGCGATCGCCCGCGGCCTCGTTCAATACCTGAATGACAACGATCTCGAGACCGTCTTCCGCGAATACGATCGCACGTTGATCGTCCCGGACACCCGGCGCAAGCTGCCGAAGAAACCGCTGGGTCGTGGGGCACGGAAGAAGCGGCAGAAGTCGTACCGGTGAGCCAATGATCATTCCCGTCCGATGTTTCACTTGCGGCAAGGTCGTCGGAAGTTCGTTCCCGGGGTTCATCGAGCGGACGCGCGGTGGAGAGGAGCCGCGGAAGGTCCTCGACGAGCTGGGGCTGAAACGATACTGCTGCCGTCGGATGATCCTCTCCCATGCGGAACTCATCGACGAAGTCTTGCCGTTCGGTTGAAGGATCTCGCCCCGAGACGACGAACCCGCGGGGAAGGGTTTTTAGGCCTTCAGTCATTCGAGAGTTTCCGGCGGGTCCGTGGGGTAGCTTGGTTTGAGCGCGGGGACCGCCTGGTCTTCCCGCTCACAAGAAATCCTACCAGCTTGGGGTGCTGGCGACTCCGGTTCAAATCCGGACGGACCCACTTAACTTCCGGTTCAAAACCTATATC
>DASWGO010000130.1:0-1942 GCA_036393695.1 Thermoplasmata archaeon | reverse complement strand
CCGGGCCCAGCCCACGTTCTCCGTCTTGAAGACGAACAACACCCTCGACGTCTCGTTCGGCCTGGTCAGCCTGTACGGTGCCGGCAGCGTGTCCGGGACCAGCACGGAAGTCGTGAACACGCAGGTGTTCGCCTTCGACCGCCAGGATTACCAAGGATTCCCCGCCAACGCGGTCATCTGGGTCAACCACACGTCGCGGTACGGCCTATCCTGGTATCGGTTCCTCAACCAGACCCTCGCGAGCGCCCTCGTCCTCGGCGGGACGTTCACGCAGACTCCGCTCGACATCTCGTACACGGCGAAGATCGGTCTCATCGTGATCTACAAAGTCTCTGCGAGCTACAATCCGGCTCTGCGGACGTACACGATGCGCCTCGAGATTCACAACAATCCAGCGCTGCTCGCCCTGAGCGTCTTCCGCCTGCTGCACGCCCAGGTCCAGGTCGGAGTGGGAGATACGACATCGAACGTTCAGTTCTGAGGTGGAATGGAGATGCCGAAACAGAAAAAGATCCTCATGCCGCGGGGCGCGATCCAAAAGAAGGCCGAATGGTCCGGCACGCGCGGTTCCTACCTCACCCACATCCCGAATCTCTCCCGCGACACCTTGGAAGAAATCGAGGTCGTCCCGATCCGTGAGCCGTTCACCTACTCGCGTATCGTCTACGACCACGATCGCTCCGAATACGTGTACGAAGTCTGGGAGCCCCAGCTCAACGCGGAGGAGAAGGAGTTCCTCGACATGATCAAGGACTCCCTGAACCGCACCCTTGAATATGAATGGGACAAGATGGCGGAGAAAGACAAGAAAGAGTATCTCCAGGAGGCCGTCGACTCGTTCATCAAGTCCCGCGGCCTGCGGCTGGCGCCCGCGTCGAAGGATAAGATTGTCTACTACATCATCCGCGACTTCGTCGGATACGGTCCGGTCGACGTCCTGATGTCCGACCTGCGGATCGAAGACGTCTCTTGCGACGGCACCAGCATCCCGCTCTTCATCTTCCATCAGAAGTTCGAATCGATCAAAACGAGCGTCATCTTCGATGACGAGGACGCCCTGAACTCATTCGCCGTCATGCTCGGGCAGCGATGCGGCAAGCAAATCTCCGTCGCGAACCCGATCCTGGACGGCACCTCTGTGGAAGGGCATCGTGTCCAAGCGACGTACAGCAAGGAAGTCACAACCCGAGGCTCGTCGTTCACGATCCGGCGGTACAAGGAGAAGCCCTTCACCCCGGTCGAACTCGTCAAGTTCGGGACCGCGAGCGCCGAGATGGTCGCGTATCTCTGGGTCGCGGTGGAGAGCGGCAAGTCGATGATGGTCTGCGGAGGGACGGCCAGCGGAAAGACCGCGACCTTGAACAGCGCCGCCCTCTTCATCCGACCGGGCGCGAAGATCGTGTCCATCGAGGACACCCGGGAAATCAACCTCCCCCACGAGAACTGGATCCCAGGGACGACGCGGTCCGGCGTGGGCGAGCGGGGAGCCGACGGCAAGGCGGGCGGCGAGATCGACATGTACGACCTCGTTCGAGCGGCGTTGCGGCAGCGGCCGAACTACATCGTCGTCGGAGAGGTCCGCGGCAAGGAGACGTACACGATGTTCCAGGCGATGGCGACGGGCCACCCAACGATGTCCACGATGCACGCGGACTCGGTCAAGTCGATGGTGAACCGCCTGGAGAACCCGCCGATCAACACACCGCGCATCCTGCTGACTGCCTTGAACTTCGTCATCATCCAGTCCCACGCTCGGATCGGAGACTCGATCGTGCGACGGATGAAGCAGATCGTCGAGCTGGTCGGGTTTGAGCCGGAGACGAACGAACTCATCACGAACACGGTCTACGAGTGGGACGCCGCGACGGACACGTTCGTGTACAAGGGGCACTCGTTCCTGTTCGATGAGATCATGGAAATGAAGAACATGACTCATGAGGAG
>DASWGO010000129.1:0-17801 GCA_036393695.1 Thermoplasmata archaeon | reverse complement strand
CGCGCTGCAGGTGAGCCGCCTTCGTTTCCTTCAGGCGGTCCAGCTCCTCGCGGAGGCGGTCGAGGTCTTCGATCTCTTTCTCGAGGGCGGCTCGTTCCGGTTCGAGTTTCGCGGCGATCTGACCTTGGTCTCGGACTTCCGCCTCGCGAGCCTCGAGCGCTTTCAGCCGGGTCGACCGGTCCTCGAGGGCCGCCGACGACCGAACCCATCTTTCGTGCTTCGCCTCGAGGTCCTTCATCTCCTTGGAGCCGGCTTCGAGGGCGGCCTGGAGTTGCGCGACGCGCGCTCCGCGCTCTGTACGCTCTTGGTCCAGAGTTCCCAATCGCTCTCGCAGCGCGGGGAGGCGACCGAGCGCTTCTTCCCGCGCGGCGATCTCGGCCTCCTTCGCTTGGATGTCGCCCTTGACGGTCGTGAACCGTTCCTTCGCCCGCTCCAAGGCCTGTTCGAAGATCTCAAGCCGGAAGAGTTTCTGAAACACCGCGAGCCGTTGCGCCCCGCTCGCGGCCCCGAGCTCCTTCATCTCCTCTTGACGGACGAAAGTGGAGTTCCGGAACCCATCGTAGTCGAGGCCGACCACGTCTCGGATCGTCCGCTCCTTGTCCGGGATCGTCCCCTGCACCGCCTCTCCGTCGCGCGTGACCTCGAGGTACGATTCTTTCTTGGTCGTGAAGCCTCGGGTGATTTCCCACCGCTCGTCCCCTTGGCGGAAGGCCACGCGGACGTATCCGTTCGGACGGCACACGTCCGCGAGTTTCACGCTCTGGATGTCCGTCCGGGTCGTCTTGCCGTACAGGGCGAACGTGATCGCGTCCAGGATCGACGATTTCCCGGCGCCGGTGCGGCCCGTGATGACCGTATATCTCTCTGGAAACCGGAGTGGCGGGACCGTCTTCTCGAGGTATCGCATGAACCCGCGCATCTCGATCTCCTCGAGGACGAATCCCTCCGGACCGGCCGTCGGCTCCAGGCTCGAGACCGCGGTGGCCTCGACCTCCGCATCGTCCCTCAGGAGAGGGCCTCCTTGAGCACTCGACGGGCCTCGACCTTGATCGCCTCCCGTTTCGGGTGGTCGGCGAGGACCTTGTCGACGTAGTCGGTCAGGAGGCGACCCGGATCCAAGGTGAATTCCTCGGTCACGACGCGCGGCCGGGTGGCGGAGACGAACTTGACCTCATAGTGGAACGCGTCTCGGAGGCGATCCGCGAGACGCTTCTCGTCGAGCCGGTTCCGAAGTTCGTCTGGAAGGGTGACCTCGATGCGAACGAGGTGGCCCGAGACCTGCGCCGGGATCGCGGCGAGGATCTTCTCCGTCACGTCGTCGCCCATTCCGACGACGGCCTCGACCTTGTCCATCGGACGCGCCGGGAGCTCGACGAAGGACCAACCGCCCTCCGGATGGATCGCCAGGAAGCCCTTCGGATCGAGCCGTTCACCCCAATCGATCCGCTCCGGCGCTCCGGCGTACACAATCTTCCCGCCGACGGTCTGGTGCATGTGAATGTGTCCGAACACGACCAGGTCGACGGCGTCCGGGATCATGTCCGGCGTGAACGTGAAATCGTTCGGGACGACTTCGGGCGGCGCGGTGCTGGCATACCGCACGCCCTGAAACTCGAAATGCCCGAAGAGGATCCGGAGGTCCGCGTCCTTGAGGTCCGCCGCCCGGTTGCGGATCCACTCCTGCCAGGTGCGCCGGGCCGCCTCGTACGCGAGCTCGCGTGGGACGTCCTTCGCCAGGGTCTCCCGCACCTGTTCGACGACTTGCTCCGGATGCATGTAGGGAATGAGGATGAAGCCGATCTTCCGGCCGTCGATTTCGCGGATCTCCATCTTCGGATCACGGAACACCCTCACGTGCTGGTACCCGCGGTAGTCATCCAGGGAGGTGGACCGCACGGTCCGTCTCGGCTGGTCATGGTTCCCTGCGAGGATCCACACCTCGATCCCCGCGTCGCCCAGAGGCTCGATGACGTCCCTCCGGACCATCTCCCGGAACACCGGGGCGACGTGGGCGCGGTCGAACAGGTCGCCGAGGATGCAGAACAGAGAGGCGCCATGCTCGATCGCCCAGCGAGCCGCCTTCGCGAAGTTGCCGTGAAGGTCGAGCGCGCGTTCCGAGATGCCCGTTTCCGGATCGATCCGGAAGTCGAAGCTCAGGCCCTCGTGAACATCGCCCACGCAGACGATCTCGTGCATCCTGGCGTGCGCAAGGCCGCCTTGCTACTTATAATGTCTACGAGACGGTCGGCGAAAGTGTCGAACGATGCAGCTCGGACCTAGGGGATACGCCGCCTCTTCCCAGCGGGGAACGGTGCGTCGGCGTGGACCGGTTGCTTCTCTGCGAAGCGCGACGCGCGGAGCGGCACAAGCGGCTCGGGCCGCTTTTCCGTCGCCACGTACTCGGCGAGGAGGCGACCGACCTCGGGGGAGAGCTTGAATCCATGACCGCTGAAGCCGACCGCGACGAAGAGGCCATTGGGGCCGACTCGGTCCAGGATCGGATACGAATCCGGCGTCACGTCGTACGCCCCCACCCATCCCCCTCTCGGTTGCGCATCGTTCATCCGAGGAAACCGTTTCGCGAGCCGGTTGCGTAAGTCGCGAACCGTGGCCGCGGGGAGCGACTCCACGAACTCGTGTCTCGGCATCGTCTTCCGCGGGTCCGTGTTCAGGTACCCCGCTAAGGTGTCCTTCTCCCCTTCCGGCCGCGAGTACGTGTTCCCGTAGAAATCGAAGTGGATCCTCGGTGACGCGCCAAAATCGACGGGTCGCCGGAGGATCGCGACCTCGCCGCGCACGTATCGCACGGGCAACCGAGGGGCGACGGTTGCGGCAAGGTCTCGCGTCCAGTTCCCCACGGCGAGGACGACACGCTCGGCGGAGAGGAGTCCGGCTCCGCGGATCTTGACGCCCACGACCCGCCCGGAACGCATCATGATGGACGCGACCTCGTGATCCTCGAAGACCTTCGCTCCTTCCATGACGGCCGCCGCGGCAAAGCCGTGTGCGGTAGCGATCGGGTCCGCGTATCCCGCGTCCGGATCGTGGACGAGGGCCGCGTAGTCGGACACCTCCAGTTGAGGCTCCATCGTCTTCGCATCCGACGGCGTGAGCCGTTCCGCCCGAACTCCCTCCAAGCGGAGCAACTCGATCAACGCCTCGAACGCCGGGAGGTCCCGTTCCCGAGTTCCGGAGAGGAAGCCCGTGGTCCGGAAGTCGCAGGAGAAGCCGGTCTCCTCCTTGAATCGCCGGAAGAAGGCGAGACTATCCCTCGCAAGTCGGATGCCCAGCCGGGCCTCGTAGTGTTGGCGGACGAGGGCGCCGCTATGGCCCGTGGCCCCGGCGGCGATGTGACTCTTCTCGAGCAAGACGACCCCGAGGCCCCTCCGCGCAAGGTGCCAGGCGATGCTCGTCCCCATGCAGCCGCCGCCGACGACGACCGCGTCGGCCATGCGTGGCACACCGGATGCCGCCACGGGGTCCCGCATCGAGTGCATCCTTATCGCGCTTTCCTTCTCTGCATTTCTATTCCCATCCCGGCATAGATATCGATCCGCGAATGACAATCCTTTATCTCCGGGGACTCCCGATGCGCGAGCGTGCCGGACACGTGGAGGCTCGGCGTCGGAGAAGAACGGGCCCGGGTCGCAATCGTGGGCTGCGGGGGAGCCGGCTGCAACGTTTTACGCCGCGTCGCAGCGCCGCCCAACACGACTCGCATCGCGGTGAACGACGCAATCCATCCGTCCATGGCGGAGGTCTCGACCCGCATCCTCGTCGCGCCCGGTTCCCTGCAGGCATACGCCTCAATGGACGAGAAGGCCGTCCCGAACATGGAGACGGACGAGGAGAAGGAGATTTCCGCCGCACTCCTCGATCGGGACATCGTGGTGTTGCTCGGCGGTCTCGGCGGCGAACTCGGCGGCTGGGGGATGAGCCTGGTTGGCCGGGTCGCGAGGATCCTTGGCGACGCCAGCGTGGCCTTCGCCACCGTTCCGTTCACGATTGAGGGGCCCATCCGGCGGCAGCTCGCGGAGGCTCAGCTCCGGCTCCTCCAGAAACGCGCGGACGGCGTCGTGACGTTCGGCAACGATCGACTCCTGCAGGTTGCCCGCGACTTGCCGCTGACGAAAGCGTTTGCAGCCCTGGGTGCGATCATGGCTCGACCGGCGGCCGAGTTGGGCGCGGCCCTCGCTCGCTCGGACGTGGCGCCTCTTCGGCGAACCCTGGCGCGAGTGCGGGAATGGCGATTCGGGATGGGGGCGGGACGGGAGAAGCACCGATGCTTCGTCGCCGTGGAGGAAACGTACGCGTCTCCATGGTTCGCGTCGCTCCCGGAGGAGATCACCCACGCGATTATCCTGATGTCGGTCCCCGAACCGGACAAAGACGAAGTCGAAATTCTGCAAGAGGTCCGACGGAGATCGCCCCATGCCGTCATCGCATGGGCGAGTCTGCCGTCTGTCGGCATCGACGACCGCGCCATCGTGCAAGTTCTCGCGGGCATCTGACCAGGCGCCAATGTTCGTACGCCGGTGAAAGGGCTGTGTCATGTCGGTTTGGGATCGGTTCGCGTTCTGCCGCTCTGCCCCACATGGAACCAAGCGCCCTTCGACGGGCCCTCCATCAGGCAAACTTCAAGCCGGGAGTCCGTTGATTTGGGAAACGGTCATCATGCCGCAGTCAAATCCGTTTGCGTCGGGGGAAAGTCGAATCGTTGACGTCAAATCGGATCTCAGCCGGATCTCGAAGGACCGCCTGCTTGCATACCGTGAAGGCCGCAACGACGAGGCGGCCAGACAGCAGTTTCGCCTCCTTGAGGCGGAGCTCCGCAACATTGAGGCCCTCGCGTCGTACGTGAAATTGGTGAGTGCGGCTGTGGGTCGTGAACTGATTGGCCATCATTCGGCCGCGACAGAGCGGTTCAATGAACTGAAGACCGTGGGGGACGTGTCCGCCCTCCAAGACTGGTTGAAGAAGGATCTCGTCCCGCTGATCAACAAGAGCGAGCAGGCAGGTCATCTCGTCGCAACAACCTTTCGGCTTGTGAAGGGAAACAAAATAGGGCCATTCGCCTGGCAGTTCGGGATACCGAAATAGGTCCGGCTGAAGGCTTTTAGGCCCGTTGGGTCCGGTTGCATCCCGGCGTAGCGAACGTGATCACTTACGGTGCGGGGTCGCAGAAGCTCAGCCCAACTCCGTACCTCAAACCGCTCCTTTCTTAGGGCCTGCGCCCTCGTCTTGGGCCTTCGACAGTTCGGACTGGAGGACGAAGGCCAGGACCACTCGAACGACGACCGCGACCGCGACAACGGAAATATCTTGAAGGGTCGGGGTGATCGAGACCTTCAGAATCGTGCTTCCGACGGTGAACTCGAGGGCGAGGAGAAGGGAGCGTCCAAAGCCGACGCGGATGGAACTGTCCGCCACCGGCATCGTTCCCCGGAGCTGGGACTTCGAGAAAGCGGTCCTTACATATTGTGTGACGGCCCGACCTGCGGCCACGAGGATGATGAGCGCGGCGGCGGCCTCCAAGACGATGGACGCGAGCTGGATGAACGCGCGAAATCCATCGCTAAGGATTGTCAGGTCCATGGATTCCTCTTCGGATCGTCCGGGTTCGCAGGGCTCCAGCTTGAGCGCATCAGCTAGGGAGACTCGTTACCGTCGCGAGCCGAATCGAACATGATGGTGTGAGTCGAGGACTGCGCCAAGAGCCCGCTGAGTTCGATTACCATGAGAAGCTCCGCGGCTGACCTAGCGCAGGATGGAACCGGCCGTCACCGCGGGCTTGTAGGTGGCGAAGGCGCCCAGGACTTCCTCCTTTTCGCGCTTCGGCACCTTGAAGTGGTCAAGCGAGCGGGCGAGCTCCGTGGCGATCTCGTCGAACTCTCCGGGCGTGAGCTGGAAATCGAAATGGGCATCGCCCAGAGCTTTGCCCGTATATTGAAATGGTCCGCCTGCTATCGCGCAGAGCCATAGCGTCCGAAGGAACTTGAGCCCCGGCAACCGATAACCAGCTTTCTTTGTGTTCCAGTCCTTGATGTATGGGTTGTTCTTTTCGATACTATGCTTCTGTACGATCTCGTCGCTGAAATGGTCCACTACGGCGGCGATGGCGTAGACCCCTCCCAAGCGTTCGTATAGCGTAGGCTCTGGCATGTTCCGTTCTCTCCCCCGTTACTAGCGTGGTAATAACCCAAAGCGGTTCTGTTCTTATAATTTGCGAATTTGATAATTCCTAGCGTACATCTCGGCTTGCGGGTACGGGATATTTTCGAGCTGCAGGCTGCCAGGGGATCGCATTTCGGGAAGCGGCACGTTTCAGGCCACATTCAATCGCTTGCTCGTGAGAGGAGGAGATCGCGCGGGTCTTGCAGATTCTCGTACGTCCGAGCTTCACGATTCCTTCTGGAGGCCACCACCAATCATGTTGCACAACCGGAGAAACGCAGGGTTGAAATACGTCCTCCGCATCAGGTCCGTGCTACGGATTCGCACGGGTGGCCCATGTCTTCGATCGGGAAGGAAATCCGATTGCGACGGATCCTGCGAGGCGGCAAGACGCTAATCGCCGCGATGGACCACGGCGTCTCGTCCGGACCCGCCGCCGGCCTTGAGGACATCCGCAAGGCCGTGGCGAATGTCGCGAAAGGCGGGGCGACCGCGGTTGTGCTTCACAAAGGGGTCGTGCGATTCGCGAAGGACTACTTCGACGAGGGATTGTGCCTCATCCTGCACCTCAGCGCGTCGACCTCAATCAGCACCCACGTGGATCGAAAAATCCTCGTCACCCAAGTCGACGAAGCGATCTCATACGGCGCCGACGCGATCAGCGTCCACGTGAACCTCGGTGGTGAGGACGACGACCGAATGATCGAAGACCTCGGGGCGACCGCGACGGCATGCGATCGATTCGGCTTTCCGCTCCTCGCGATGATGTATCCCCGCGGGTCGAAGATTAAGAACCCGTACGATGTCGACGTCGTGAAGCATGTGGCGCGCGTCGGCGCCGAGCTGGGTGCCGATATCGTGAAGACGCTCTACACCGGCGCGCCGGAGACGTTCAAGGAGGTCGTTCGGGGCTGTCCGGTCCCCGTCGTCGTCGCAGGCGGTCCGAAACTGGACTCGGATCGCGCGGCCCTCGAGATGATCGAAGGAGCGCTCTCCGGTGGTGCCGTCGGTGTCTCCATGGGCCGAAACATCTTCCAGGCGAAGGATCCGATCGGCATGACGCGGGCGATCGCCCGGATGATCTTCGACGGCGCCTCGCTCGACGAGGTCTATCGCGGGTGAGGCCCCCATGGACCGCCTGGTGTGGGTGGGGGCCTTTCCCCACGAGGACAACGAGGACGTTCGGTCCATCGTCTCGGCTGCGCTTGAGGCCGGCTTCGACGAAATCGTCCTGGCGGAACGGGACGAGTCGCTCCGGGGACTTGGGCGCTTCTCTCCGATCCTCCTGAAAGGCAACATCTTCTTCTTCGACGACGCCGAGATCGGCCGCCTCGCAACGATTCGGTCGGCGAAGGACGAGACCGCGCTCCGCTCGTTGCGCAGTGCGACGAAACACATCGTGATTCGGACGGAGGACTGGAAAATCATCCCCCTCGAGAACCTGATCGCTCATTTCCAGGGGAGTGAGACGCGGCTCCTCGTCGAGGTCCACGACGCCGCAGAGGCGAAGCTGGTGTTCGAGACGATGGAGGTCGGGGTCCACGGCATCCTCCTCGTCCCCTCTTCGCCGAATGAGATTCGGGCGGTCCGCGGACTCCTCGAATCCGTGCGCGAAGACGTGTCCCTCGTGCGAGCGGCCGTCATCTCGATTCGTCCCATCGGGCTCGGCGACCGCGTCTGCGTCGACACGTGTTCCCTCCTGCGGGATGGGGAGGGGATGCTCGTCGGGAACAGCTCCGCGGGCCTGTTCCTCGTCCACGCGGAGACGGTCGAGGCGGGCTACGTGGCGGCCCGGCCTTTCCGGGTGAACGCAGGGGCGGTCCACGCCTACATCTACCTCCCGGGTGGCAAGACGAAGTACCTGAGCGAACTCCGGGCCGGGGACGAGGTCCTCGTGGTGGACTCCGAGGGCCGGGCGCGGGCCGTGATCGTCGGCCGCGTCAAGGTCGAACGCCGGCCGCTCCTGCTCCTCGAGGCGGAGGTGGACGGCCGGCGCCATACCACGATCGTCCAGAACGCCGAGACGATTCGGTTCGTGACGCCCGAAGGGGGCTCGCTTGCCGTGAGCCAGGTGAAAGCCGGTGACGAAGTGCTCCTGCGGCTCGAGGAAGGAGGCCGCCATTTCGGGATGCGGATTCGCGAAACGATTGCGGAGCGATGAGATGACGAAGGTCGCAGCGGTCATCCGGGCGGACAACGCGAAAGAGGCGGAACGCCAGTCCCGAATGGCCCTCGAGAAAGGCGCAGATCTCGTCGAGCTGCGACTGGACTACGTCCGAGAGTTGGGATCGTTGACAATCCGCAAACTGGCGAACGACGTCGGCAGACGGGCCATTGCGACGTTTCGCTCGCGGGGCCAGGGGGGCGCATCGGGCGTGGATCCTGCTCAACGCACGACTGTTCTCCGGGAGATTTGCCATTCGCGCTTCGCGTATGTCGACCTCGAGCTCGAAACGGACCGCGAAGACCTTGGGTCGCTTGGCCGCCTCGCATCGGGTCATCGAACGACGGTCATCGTGTCTCACCACTTCGCGCAGGCTGCAGAGGCGCATCGGGTTTCGGAGGCCCTCGATTCTTGCGCCGCCCTTGGCGAGATCGCAAAGGTTGCGGTCCCGGTGACCGAGTTCGAAGATGCGATCCAGCTCGTCGACCTGGTCCGGTCGCGGAACGGTCGTCCGCATCGGTTCGTCCTGATTGGGATGGGCGCCGGCGGCATCGTGACCCGCGCCCTCGCGAACTCACTCGGCCAAGAAATCCAGTACGCTTCGTGGGGGCTATCGGCCGCTCCAGGTCAACTGTCCCTGGGGACCGCCACACGCCTCCGCGGCCGCGAGCCGATGATCCTCGGTTTGATCGGCCATCCGGTGGGACACTCGATTTCTTCGACGATGCACGAGGCGGCCTTGGCCGCTCTGGGTCTGCCCGCCGTCTATCTGCCTTTCGACATCCCGCCCGAAGCCCTTGATCAGTTCCTCCTCGCGGCCGAACGCCTTCGAATCCGAGGCTTCAATGTGACCAGCCCGCACAAGGAGGCTGTCGCTCGATCCTTGGACGAGCTCGATGGCGATGCGGAACGACTGGGAGTGGTGAATACGGTCGTCCTTCGAGACGGCTGGACCGAGGGCCACAACACGGACGTGTACGGATTCCGCATCTCTTTGCGGTCTCTCGGGCTGCGGGTCGGCGACCGGAACGCCCTCGTCGTCGGTGCCGGCGGCGCCGCCAAGGCGGTCGTCGACGTCCTGCTCCGGGAAGGCGCCCACGTTCAGTTGACGAATCGCACCGCCACACGAGCGGAGGCTCTTGCGAAATCCTTCGACGATCGGATCGAGGTTCTCCCTCCCGGAGTCCTAACGCGAAAGGGTCCATGGGACCTCCTCGTGAACGCGACCCCGGCCGGGACGAAGGGCGTCCCCGATGGCCTCCCCGTGCCTGAGGCGGTGATCGGGAAGGCGGGCTTCATCTATGATCTCGTGTACAATCCGCCGGTCACGCCGCTCCTTCGAACCGCGAAGAGGCTGAACCGCCCCGGAGCTTCCGGGCTCGAGATGCTCCTCCATCAGGGAGCGAAGGCGTTCG
Source organism: Thermoplasmata archaeon (assembly GCA_036393695.1). GTDB lineage: Archaea > Thermoplasmatota > Thermoplasmata > RBG-16-68-12 > RBG-16-68-12 > RBG-16-68-12. The sequence goes on along the minus strand of DASWGO010000129.1, from coordinate 8,048 downwards.
AGCTCTGGACCGGGCAGGCCGCCCCGTTCGATGCGATGCAGCGGGCGGCGAAGGAGGCGTTACGGTGAGGGCCCAAGCCTCCTGCTTCGGTGCCGGCACGATCGTGAACGCGATTGCGATCGGGAGGGGTGCGGCTTTCGGTCTCGACCTGCGGGCCACAGCGACCGCAGAGACCAAGCCCGAGGGCCCCGGCGTCCAGGTCCATGTGCCGGACGGACTCGACCCGGCACTTGTCCGATCGTGTGCCGAGCGGGTCCTTCGACAGAGTCCCCAAGAGGGCGGCATCGAGGTCACGGTCACCTCGGAGATTCCGGTCTCGCGCGGGCTGAAGAGCAGCTCCGCCGTCGCGAACGCCGTCGTCCTCGCGTGCGCTCACGCCCTCGGCGCACAGCTCGAACCGTTCCAGATCATCGGGATCGGAGTCGATGCGGCCCTCGATGCCGGTGTGACGATTACCGGCGCCTTTGACGATGCATGCGCCTCCTTCTTCGGTGGGATCGTAGCGACGGACAACCGGGCAAGGAAGCTCCTCGTCGCCGATCGCTTTCCGTCCGGGCTCGTCGCCGTCGTCGAAGTGCCCGATCGGACGATCACGAAGTCGAGTCTCAAGGGCACGGACTTTGTCCCCATCCGCCCGCAGGTCGAGGAAGCGTTCCGCCTCGCGCTGCGGGGCGATTATTTCCGCGCGTTGGAGGTCAACAGCGCCGCGTACGCACCCCTGCTCGGCGTCGACGAGTCGCCCGCGATTCGCGCGCGGGCCGCGGGCGCGAAGGCCGCCGGGGTCACCGGAACGGGCCCTTCCATCATCGCGTTAGCGACGCCTCCCCATGTGGAGGCCGTTCGGCGGGCGATGGACGACGGCTCGTCCGAGGTTCGCGTGGTGAACCTGAACACGGTCGAATCGCGCGGGGTGATCGCCTGAGGTACCGAGCCCTCGCCTCTCGAGTCTCCGGATCGATCCATGCCCCGCCGTCGAAGAGCTACACCCACCGCGCGGTCATCCTCGCCGCCTTGTCTCACGGCCCCTGCCGGATCCGTCGGCCCCTCCTCGCAGAGGATACCGCGGCTACGATCGCAGGCATGGCCGCGTTCGGCGCGGAGATTGAACGAACTGCGGACGGGCTCCGGGTCGCTTCGGATTCCCTGCGGCCCCCTGGTACGCCAATCGACGCAAGGAACTCTGGGACGACGTTGCGCCTCCTCGCAGGCGTGGCCGCGCTTCTCGAAGGATCGACGACGCTCTCGGGCGATGCGAGCCTCCGGAAGCGGCCCATGGGGCCGCTCCTTGATGCCCTCACGGACCTCGGGGCTCGCGCGCGGTCCGTCTCCGGCGATGGTCGTCCTCCCGTCGAGGTCGAAGGGGTCCTACGGGGTGGCCGTGTCTCCCTGTCCGGATCCGTCAGCTCCCAATTTCTTTCGAGTCTTCTCATCGCCTGCCCTCTCGCAGCGAATCGGTCCGAAATCGAAGTCCTTCCCCCCCGGCGCTCGGAGCCTTATGTCGAGGTGACGCGGCAAATGGTCCGCGCGTTCGGCGTGGAAATTGCGGCGGACGAGGGCGCGTACCTCGTGCCCGGCGGGCGGACGTATCAGCCGAGGGACCTGGAGGTTCCCGGGGACTTCTCGTCCGCGGCCTTCCCCCTGGTCGCGGCGGCGATCACGGGCGGAGACGTGACCGTCGAAGGCCTCGACATGGGCTCGCCCCAAGGCGATCGTCGGATCGCCCACCTCTTGGAGTCGTTCGGCGCGCGGGTGGATGTGGCCTCGGATCGCGTGCGGGTCCGAAGCGGTGATCTCGCAGGCCAGACGGTGGACGTCAGCGATGCGCCCGATCTCTTCCCCATCCTCGCGGTCCTCGCGACGCAGGCGAATGGCGAGACGCACTTCGTGAACGGAGAGCACCTCCGAGTCAAGGAGAGCGACCGGATCGCGTCGACGGTTGCGATGCTGCGGGCCTTGGGTGCCCATGCGGAACCCACCGCAGACGGTTGCATCGTTCACGGACCCGCGAGCCTTCGCGGCGCGTTCATCGACTCCAGGGCAGACCATCGCATCCTGATGGCCGCCGCAATCGCCGGTCTCGCAGCGGACGACTCGGTGGACATCTCGGATCCCTGGTGCTTCCGCGTCTCGTATCCGTCGTTCCTCGATGACATGCGAGCCCTCGGGGCCCTTCACGCGGTGGTCGGATGAACGTCTTCGGCGCGCGATACCGGACAACGATCTTCGGGACGAGCCACGGTCCGTTCGTGGGCTGCACGATCGAGGGACTGCGCTCCGGCATGCGAATCGATGAGGCCTTCGTCCAGGCGCAGCTCGATCGCCGCCGACCGGGACAGAGCCTCGTCACCAGCCAGCGCAACGAGGCGGATCGCGTGGAATTCTCGGAAGGCATCTCGGACGGGCTGGCGACGGGCGAGCCGATTGTCGCCCTCATCCGCAACGAGGACGTGCAATCGAAATCCTATGCCAACGTGGCGCGGGTCCCGCGTCCCGGACACGGAGATTTCGCCGCCGCGATGAAGTATGGAGCGAAGAGCGATCTCCGGGGAGGCGGCCAGCTCTCCGGCCGGATGACGGCTCCCATGGTCGTCTCGGGGGCGATCGCCCGACAGGTGCTGGCACCGATAGGTGTTCGGTTCTACGCGCATGCGGCCCAAATTGGTCGGGTCACCGCTCGACCGGTCACTCCGCAGCAGATTGAGACCAACGTCGAACGCAACGCTGTCCGGTGTGCCGACCTCGACGCGGCGGACCGCATGATCGCGGAAATCGAGGAGGCTCGGAAGGACCGCGACAGCGTCGGCGGCGTTATCGAAGCGGTCGTGACGGGCGTTCCGGCTGGCGTCGGCGAGCCGTTCTTCGAATCGGTCGAGTCGGCGCTCGCCTATCTCCTCTTCTCGATTCCCGCCGTTAAGGGCGTCGATTTCGGCGCCGGGTTCCGCGCGGCGTCGATGCGCGGGAGCGAGCACAACGACCCGTTCACGGTCGCGGCCGGCCGAGTCGTGACGGAGACGAACCACGCCGGCGGGATCCTCGGCGGTATCACGAGCGGCATGCCCATCACGTTCCGCGTCGCCGTCAAACCGACCGCGTCCATCGCGAAGCCGCAGCGATCCGTCGACCTCGCGACGATGACTCCGACGGAGATCGTCGTCACGGGACGGCACGATCCTTGCATCGTTCCTCGGGCGGTGCCCGTCGTCGAGAACGCCGCCGCGATGGCGATTCTTGATCTCATGTTCGCAGGGGGATTCGCTTGAGCGAAACGGAAATCGAAAGGCTGCGAGACGAGATCGCCGATGTCGATCGGGAGATTGCCGGCCTCGTGGCGAAGCGCCTCGATCTCGCGGCCCAGGTCGGCTTGGAGAAAAAGCGCCTCGGCCTGCCTCTGCGAGATGAGAGGGCCGAGGAACACGTGCACATGCGTCTCTCCACGGAACTCGAGAAGCGAGGAATCAGCTCATCGCTCGGTGCGGGTCTCGCCCGTCTCCTGATCGAGGAGAGTGTGCGCCGACAAGCGGGAGTAATCCCACCCGTGCCAGTCAACCAGCGTGTCCTGGTGGTCGGCGGTGCGGGACGGATGGGCCAGTGGCTCTGCCGATACTTCCGTTCTCGCGGGTGCGACGTCGTCGTGAATGACATCGCCGGCCCACCCGAAGGATTCGTCTTCGAGCCAGACCTTCAGAAAGGCGTGCAAGAGGCAGATGTTATCGCGGTCTCCGTTCCGATGTCCGTCTCCGCGGAGGTCTTGCGCTCGATCGCGATAATGAAACCAAAAGCCCTCCTCTTCGACGTCTGCAGCCTGAAGGCGCCGATCGAGCGTGAGCTTCGAGCAATGAGCCGGTCCGGCTTGCGGATCGCTAGCGTCCATCCGCTGTTTGGACCGAATCTCTGGCCGCCCTTGAGCGGCAACATCACGTTCAGCGATTGCGGAAACAGCAAGGCGGTGCTCGAAGCAAGGGAGCTGTTCCGTGCGAGCGGGGCGTCGTTCGTTGACATCTCATTGGACCACCACGACGAGTCGATGGCGTTCCTCTTGGGGCTGAGCCAGCTCTGCCTCTTGACGTTCGCGCGGTGCGTCGCGGAGAGCCCGTTCGACCTCGCCGGCCTGAAGAGTCCTGCCGGCACGACATTCTCTCGCCTCTCGATCGCCGCCGCGGGGCTCTTGGCGGATCCTCCGACCCTGTTGAGAGACATCCAGGCGTTGAACCCCCACACTCCGTTCATTCATCGCCGAATCCGGGAGACGCTGAACGAGTGGCAAAATGCCACCGCGTCGGAAGGCGCGGACTTTCTTCGGCTCATCAGCCAAACGCGAACGGACTTCGCGGGAAGGGTGTCGCGTTGAGCAAGATTCCTGTGGCAGTCCTGGGTGCGACCGGGAATATCGGCCAGCGATTCGTGAGCTTGCTCCAGGACCACCCCATATTCGAAATCGCCGCCCTCACCTCGTCCGAGCGAAAGGTCGGCGGATCCCTCAAAGACTTCTGGCGGCTCGAAGACGTTCCGCTCGCCCCGCACGTCGCGTCGATGGAACTGCGACCACTCGACGCGGACGTCCTCCGGGCGCACGACGTCGTCGCGGCGTTCAGCGCCCTCCCGGCGGAAATCGCCGGGGACGTCGAAACGAACGCCGCCCAATCGGGCGTGCGAATCTTCTCCAACGCGTCGGCTCACCGTATGGACGCGGACGTTCCGCTCTTGCTGCCGGAAGTGAATCCGAACCACCTCCTGCTCGTCGAACGTCAGCCAACGTTTCGGGAGGGCGGCTTCGTCGTGACGAACCCGAACTGCTCGATCACGGGCCTGGCCCTTCCGCTGAAGCCCCTCGCGGACGCGCTCGACCTCAAGGACGTACATGTGGCGACGTACCAGGCGCTCTCCGGGGCGGGATATCCCGGCGTCCCGTCTCTCGACATCACCGCGAACGTCGTGCCCTTCGTCGAGAGCGAGGAGGAAAAGATGCGGAGGGAGGCGAAGAAGATCCTCGGGTCGATGTCCGACGGCATCTTGCCGAGCCCCATCGACGTGTGGGCGAACTGCGCCCGGGTCGCGGTACGCGACGGTCATCTCGAGGCCGTCTCGATTCCTCTGAAGGAGGATGTCCCTTCACGCGAAATCGCGCGTCTCCTCTCATCCTTCCGCGGGGAACCGCACGTTCAAGAGCTGCCGACGGCCCCGAAGCAGCCGGTGATCGTCCGCGCGGAAGCGAATCGACCGCAGCCGCTGCTCGACCTCATGGCAGGCGAACCCGCGCGTGCGCGCGGGATGGCCGCAACCGTCGGCCGGATTCGTGTCGTGGGCCGCGTCGTTCGCTTCTTCGTCCTCTCGCACAACACGATTCGCGGCGGCGCGGGCGGGAGCTTGCTCAACGCGGAGCTCGCACACAGGAGAGGTTACCTTGACTGAGCCGTGGAAGGTCGCGAAGTTCGGTGGGAATTGCGTCAGCACCGTGGATATGTACGAGCGGATCGCGCACCTCGTCGAGGAGGACCTGAATCGGAAGTTCCTCGTGGTGTCGGCGATTTCAGGCGTAACGGACTCCCTCGTCACGATCCTGGCGCAGCCGCGGGAGGAGAAGGAGATCGACCCGTACCTCGCAGAGCTCCGTCGCAAGCATCTAGGCCTCTTGCCGAAGTCCCGTGAAGGCCCGGCTGGGAGCGGTGGGGCGATCGACGCCCTCGTGACGAAGCTGGAGCGCCTTCTTTACGGGGTCGCGTATACGGAGGAGATCACCCCGCGCACGCGGGACTTTGTCCTTTCCTTCGGCGAGCGGCTGGCCGCGCAGGTCGTCGCGGCGAATCTGTGTCAGGTTGGAATTGACGCCGCGCCGCACGAGGCAGACGCCATCGGTCTCATTACGGACGACACCTACGGGAACGCCACGGCGTTGCTCGACGAAACACGCGCTCGCCTTGCGCCGTTCCTCAGACGCGAGGCCCAGGCAGGCCGTGTGAGCGTGATCACGGGATTCTTCGGCCTCTCCCGAGAAGGCAAGACGGCGACGTTCGGCCGCGGCGGATCCGATTACAGTGCCGCCGTCGTTGCGCACGCCCTCGAGCTGCCGACGATTGAGATCTGGAAGGATGTCGGCGGTTTCATGAGCGCGGACCCGAAGATTGTCCCGGAAGCGTTTCCCCTCTCCGCGCTTTCGTACGACGAAGCCGCCGAACTCTCGTACTTCGGCGCGAAGGCACTCCATCCGCGGTCGGTGCAGCCCGCGCAGGCTTGCGGCGCGTCGATTGTCTTGAAAGACATTTTCCGGCCGGACGAGACGGGGACGCGGATCGGTCCCGACACGGTAGACCGCAGCGGCGACGTCAAGAGCATCTCGTATGTGCGTGATCTCGCGACCCTCAAGGTCTTCGCGACGGGTGCCGGGCAGAAAGAGGGACTACTTTCACAGGTCGCGACCGCCCTTACGAGCGCGGGGACGAACGTGTACAGCGCGGCGACGTCGCAGACGTGCATCGCGCTCCTCGTCGACGCGGATGCGTTGAGCCGTGCGAAGAAGGCGGTTGCGCGCCTCCCGTTCGGTCTCGTTGAACGGATTGAAGTGCTGCCGCACGTGTCGCTGATCAGCTTCGTCGGCGAAGGCCTCGGATACGCCCATGGCGTTGCCGCACGGGTGTTCCGCGCGGTTGCGGAAAGTGGCATCAACGTGCAGCTTATCTCCGCGGGCGCCTCGATGGTCGCATACACGTTCACGGTCGACAACGAGGATCTCGAGAGAGCCGTCCAAGCGGTGCACCGGGAGTTCTTTGGGCATCGATATCTCCGGCCCGAGGTACCGGCGGGCTCCCAGCGCCAAGGCTAGCCGAGGGGACCCTCGCGCCATGGATTCTCCATAATCGAAGCCATATAAAATACAATAATGCCTAAATATTATCTACACCTTCCATAAAGGGGCAGGCGAGCGAAGAGACATGTCCCTTCTCGGAGTTGAGAGACGACGACGACGCCTCGAAGGAGGTGCGGGCCGAATCCTCCTTCTCGCTCTCGACCATGGCGTTGCCGCCGGACCCGTTCCTGGGATCGAACGGCCGAGCGACCTCGTACGGCGTCTGCGGTCCGCCCCGTTCTCCGGGCTCCTCGTGAATCCTGGAATGGTCCGCGCCATCTCGGCCGATATCGCGCCCGCCTGGGGTCTGATCGTGCATCTTTCTGCCGGCACCCTTCTCGGTTCGAGGTCAGGATCCAAAGTTCTCGCCTCGACGGTCGAACATGCGGTCTCTCTCGGAGCCGACGCGGTCTCTGTCCAGATCTCCTTCGGCGATTCTCGCGAGGACCGGATGATTGCGGACGCGGGGCGCATCGTCAACCTGGCGACATCCCTCGGTCTGCCGGTTTTTCTGATGGCCCACGCGCCCGCAGAGCCCGGTGAGTCCTCCGAAGATCCCGTCGCAGCGGCCCACGCCGCGCGAGCCGCGGCCGAGCTGGGCGCATCCATCGTGCAGACGAATTTCGCGGGAGCGCCGGACGGTCTGCGTGAAGTCGTCGACAGCTGCCCCGTGCCCTTGGTCGTCGCCGGCGGACCAAAGGGTTCGACCGAAGACGCGTTCCTCGACGCCCTTTGCGAGGTGATGCGTGTAGGTGCGGCAGGAATTTCCGTGGGCCGACGAGTATTCCAGGCCCTAGATCCCCCCGCTATGGCACAACGGATCGCTGACGTCGTCTTCGGGAGCGATCGGCCCTGGATCATCGAGGCGGCACGATGAAGCGCATCCTGCTCGACTCGGGGCTCGACCCCTATGCGCTCTTCGCGGCCTCGCGGGCCGACCACCCTCATGCGTTCATCCTCGAAAGTCTCACGGGTCCCGCGCGGCTCGCGGAACACACCTTCGTCGGCTTCGATCCCGAGATCATTATTTCCTACCGGTCCGGCGTCCTGCGATCGAACGGCGAGACGGTCAAGACGGATCGGCCCCTCGAGGCCCTGCGTTCGATCCTCGCAAAGTATGAAGCGCCGGGCGTCCCGGGGCGGTACATCGGCGGCCTGGTTGGATACGTGTCGTATGAGTTCGTCCGCAATCTCGATTCCGTGCCCG
>DASWGO010000128.1:0-3911 GCA_036393695.1 Thermoplasmata archaeon | reverse complement strand
TCGTCTGCGACGATTCGGTGGAGGTATGGGTCCAAGCGTACGAGGAACCTCGGGACCACTCGGTGAACCCCGCGATGGTGACCAAAGCGGTCGTATCGCTGTTCGTGACCGTAAGGTCGGTCACGTTCACAGTTCCGTCGGAAATCGTCCCGTTGACCGTCAGGCTGTTGAATACGATGCGGTAGCTCGTCATCGTCAGCACGTTCGAGCTTGTCACGGTCAGGGAGTCCGCGGTCAGGTCGGACGCGAGGGCGACAGTCCCGGCGATGGTCAGCATGGCGAACCGCTGGCCCGCCCCAAGGGTGATCGAGCCGCTGCCGCCGGTGAAGGTCACCGCGGAGCCGATCGTCGTGAGGGTCGCCGCGGTGGAGGTGTCCCATGATCCTGCGATCGAGAGCGTGGCGGTTCCGAGGTTGAGGACGGAAGGGCCGTTCGAAGTCAGATTGCCGTCAAAAACGGACGTGGAACTCGTGAGCGTCAGCGCCCCGGACCAAGTGATGCTCGAGGCAAAGGTCGTGCTGATGCCGGGGCTCACGACGAGGTCGTGCAGAGTCTGCGGGACGTTGATGGAGCCGCCGGAGATGTTGACGACGACGGTCGAGGTCCCGGCAGCGAACGCGCCGGCGGCTGTGCTCAGCGACCGAATCGTCAGGATGCTCGCGTTCGCGGTGAGCGATCCACCGACACCCACCGTCAGGGCGTTCGCGATAATCGGGAGACTCGCGCCCGAGGTCGTCAACGTGGTCGTCCCGGGGCCACCTTGTATTGCGACCGTCTGCGCCACGAGGCTGCCCGAGGCCATCGTGAACGTGGTGGTCGAGGAACCGCTGTCAAATTCAATCGTGCTGAATTCGTTGCCGGCCAAGTTGGCTCCAGCGAACGTCATGATCTGATCCGTCGTCGCGTTGAATGTGACAACGGCAGATCCTGCGGACCAAGATGCCGAGGTCGACGCGTTCGTCCAATTCCCGGAGATGATCCAGGTTCCCGAGCCAAACGCGATGTAGGACGACGCTGAAGAGACGTTCACGTTTCCCGCGATTGAGACGGACCCCGATGTCGATGTGAGGAAGCCACCGGCCAACGTCACGCTCCCGTTCACCGAGAGCGCGTGCGGGCCGTTGACGAGTCCACCCGAGGAGATGGTGAGGGAGGAGACCGTCACCGCAGATGCCAACGAGACGTTCCCCGCGATAATCAACGACGCGAGCGCTTGAGCGGGCCCGAGTGCGATCGTTCCGGAGGCGGCGGTGAGGGTCACCGTGGACGAGCCGGCCGTGAGAGCCGAGGACGATCCGGACGTGTCCCATGAGCCCGACGCGGAAATCGAGCCGGTCGTCATGGAAATGGAATTCGTCCCAGTGTCGTTCATCGTCACCCCGGAGACGACGATCGAAGACGCGGTCCCGATCAGGCTCCCGCCTCCGGAGATCGTGAGGTTGGCGCCGCCGGTGATGTTACTTCCCGATGTGGTGAGCCTGCCCGTGACGGACAGAGTGCCGCGCACCTCGAGTGCGGTGTTCTGGGTGATCGTGCCGGAGATGACCAGATTGTTGAATCCATTGGTCGCATCGAGGGTCGCGACGCTCGTCGACGTGCCCGACATCGTGACCGTGCTAGTGCCCCGAGCGAATGTCGAACCAGCGCCCGACGTGTTCCACTGCCCCCTCACGGTCCAAGACCCGCTCGTGAGGGTCAGCGTTCCCGACGCGCCGCCGATCATCGCGACGTCGACCACGGCGACGCTTGACGCGTTCGCGATGAGGACCCCCGAGTTGCCGACGGCAAGGGATCCGCCGGTGAGGGAGAGATTCGATGTCGCCAGCGTGGTCGTCGATCCCGCGGAATCTTGGATTAGCAAGAGTCCGTTCCAGCGCAAGCCGGTCGCCGCCATCGAGAAGGTGATTGCGCCGCTGCTCGCCGTGGACTGGAATGTCACATCGTGGAATTCGTCGCCCGCGAGATTCGCAAAAGTCAACGTTCGCGAAGACGGAGAATCGAAGATCACGACGCCGGTTCCTGCGACCCAGTTCGTCGAGGTGCTGCTGTTCGACCAGGAGCCTGCGAATGTCCAGGTGCCGCTGCCCATCCGGAAGTAGGCCGACATACTCGTGATTGACGTGTCACCGGCGATCGTCATCAGAGACGCCCCGCCGGACCCGTCGAGGACTGCGGAACCCGAGAGGGTGAGCGTCCCGGTGGCCGTCAGGCCGGCACTCGAGGAGGCGCCAATCGAAATGATTCCCGCGGCATGGATGATGTCGCCGCTCACCGCAAGATCGAACGATCCAATCGCGATCGTCCCGGTCCACCCGGACGTGTTGAGCGAAGCCGCGGCTACATTCAGACTAATCGTGACGGTTCCGCCTCCAGAGTTCGCATCAAAGAAGACCGGATTCGAAGAGCTCGGCACGGAGCATCCGTTCACCCCGCCGGACGAGTCCGCCCAGTGGCCCGTCTGGGACCAGCTACCCGTCCCGCCAATCCAATATCGACTGCCTCCGCAAGGCGATGTAAGGCGGACGTCGACGACCGGGTCCGAGCCGAGCATCGTGAAGATGATTTGCCCGGAACCGTTCACGAGCCCATTCGTGAAGTCCACGGCGTCCTTCGTCACATTGAATCGTTGCCCGGTTGTGTTCCCTCCGATGGTGAAGGTGATCGTTGAGGTCGCGACCGTGGATGAATGGGTCCACCGGTAGTCCGCGTCGATTGTCCACGTCGTGAACACGCTGATGGCCGTGAGATTCGTTCCATCGCTGTTCGTGACGGAGAAGTTCACGACGGTGATCGCTCCGTCGACGATGCTCCCGGTCCCGATCTCTGCCAATGTGTTGAAGGCGATGGTCTGGCCGGTCTTTGTGAGGACAGCGCCATTGTTCACCGTCAGAGTCGCCGCCGCGGTCACCAGCGAGTTGATGGAAACCGTGCCACCGATTGTGAGATTGTAGAACATCTGGCCCGACGCGAGGCTGATTGTCTGAGAGGTCCCGGTGAATGTAACGGTCGATGCCCCGGAGTTCAGGACCGAGCCTGCGCCCGTGCTGTCCCAAGAACCGCTCACCGTCCAGGTTCCGGTCAGGGTGATCGTTCCCGAGACCGCCCCGGTCATCGTGACATTCGTGAACGTGGACGTCGAGGTGCCCGTCGCCAGGATGCCACCATCCGGGACGAAGAGGTTCGAACCGCCCGTAATGTTGAACCCTCCGGTGGTCAGCGTTCCGCTCACCGTCAAGGAATTGGACACATCGATGGCGGTGGACTGAGTGATGGTGCCCGAGGCCGTGAGGTTGTAGAACCCGTTCGAAGCGTTGCGGATGGACACCGTCTGCCCGGCCCCAGTCAAAGTGACCGTCGATGTTCCCTTCGAGAATACCGAGCCCGCCCCGGTTGTGTTCCAGTTGCCGGAGACGGCCCATGAACCGGTCGTCAGGGTCAACGTGCCGCTCGCTCCTCCGATCATCGTCAATCCGGAGACGGATACCCCGGAGGCGTTCGCAGCGAGGACTCCCGCATTGCCGACGACGATGGCGCCTCCGGTGAGTCCGAGATTACTCGTGGCGAGCGTCGTCGCCCCTCCCCCTCCTTGGACCGTGAGGATTCCGAACCAAGCCAGGGCGTTGGTCGTCATCGTGAATGTGACCGTCGACGCGCCGCTGTTGAAGGTCACGTTGTAGAACTCAGGTGCGTTCCCAGGGAGAGCCGCGAACGTCATCGTCTGCGCCGCGGACGCGTTGAAGGAAACGGTCGCGGTTCCAATCGACCAACTCGCCGACGTGGAATTGTCCGTCCACGAGCCACTCACGGTCCAAGTCTCGGAGCCGAAGACGATGTAGGAGGCGGCAGCCGCAATCGATACATTGCCGGTGATGCTGACCCCACCGGATGTGGAGGTGAGCGCGCCTCCCGAC
>DASWGO010000127.1:0-6013 GCA_036393695.1 Thermoplasmata archaeon | reverse complement strand
TTCCACCGTTCCGACTCCTTTGGCTTGTCCCCCACGGCGCCGGCACTCGTCCCGCATCCAAGGATGTGTCCGAACGTACCACCAGGACTCTTGCTTCTCCCCCCGCAACCAGAGCAACCCACGACATCACCTCCCCCCGCGTGAGCGGGCTTTGAGTATTATTTGTGCCCCCCCTCGGCGCGGTCGCATGCGTCGGGGGCAGGAAAAAGGTATCTGGCGGCCGTGACGAAGCGGAGGAACGGTCAGAGCTCGCCCTGCCTGGACGGCCACTGCGCCGGACAAGGAGGTCATCGCCTACTGCCGGATCGGCGAGCGGTCGTCGCACACGGGTTCGTCCTGAAGTACCTCCTCGGCTACCCGGACGTCCGCAACTACGACAGCTCCTGGACGGAGTGGGGGCAACCTGGTGCCGACACCGGATCAGCCCACCTCCGGGCGGCTCACGTGAATCACGGTCGCCTCGAGCGTTCTCTGCGACCGCGCCGCGGACCAAACGAGCCTCTCACCATGGTTCTTAGCCGGATCCGACGTTCGTCCTACGTTGACTTCTCGCAGAAGGCTCAGGGAAGATCGGGGGACTCGACAGACCACCTTTCGGGCTGGCTCATCCGGAACAATGGAGGCCGCCATCGGCCTCCGGGTCCGGACGGGGTACGCGACCACGGTGCTCCTCGGAGGCCCGACGGCTTCGCCTCGAGTCCTCGCCCGGGTCCGGGTTTCGCTGGTCGACCTGGAAGATGCGGACGCTCGGCAACCGTATCATGTGGTAGCGGAGCAGGACGAGGAGCGGGGGATGAGGCTCGTTCGCCAGACCCGAGACACCGCGACGGACGAGGCGACGCGCGCGATCCGTCAACTGATGGAACAGGCCGACCAAGCCGACCACCGAGTCCGGGCCGCCACCCTCGTCGTCGGCAGCGACGTGGACCCGGCGACGCTTCGCCATCCCCACATCCGGGCCCACGCGCTGGAAGGGCGCCTCTACCGCGAGGCCGTCGAGGCGGCGGCATCCCGATGCGGACTCGCCTGCGATGTGCTCGTCGAGGGCGAGGCGCTCCCGAATGCGGCGATTGCAGTCGGAAAGCGTCCGATCGAGACCAAGGCCGCCGCGGACGCGTGGGGCAAGGCCGTGGGTCCGCCTTGGGGAGCCCAGGAGAAAGTGGCGGCACTCGCGGCATGGATGGCCCTGGCCGGCCGGTGATCCGGGACCGCATAGTGTTCGATTGTCGCCAGGTGTCCGCGACACGCTTATGTGGCATCGGACCGTTCGCAGGACGCCGAAGGGTTGTTGGGTTCCGTCCCGGGGCGCGCAAACGCCTCGAGCCGTCTTCCCAAGGAGGCCTGGCGGTGACCGCGTGAGTGGAGGCTTGCTGAGATGAGATACGCTTCGACGATTACCTTGACCGTCTTCGGGCTCGTGTTTGCGACCGTGTTCGCCGTCCCCGTCGACATGGACGTGATCCCGGCCGACGAAACGTTCACGTTCGCCGTCGCGGGGGACATCGGATGGAACGAGACCGGTGCGAAGTCGCAAGTGATGCTCCGAGCCCTGCAGCGGGACAGCGCGAACCTCTCATTCTTCCTCGCGGACGGAGACTTGAGCTACAACACGACCGCCGGGACGGAGGGCGCATGGTGCAACCTCGTGAAGTCCTACGTCGGATCCCAGTTCCCGTTCGAGCTGCTCGCGGGGGATCAGGAAGACAACGACGCGGTTCGGATCGGAAACTTCGCGTTATGCCTGCCGGACAAGCTCAGCGGCAAGGGCGCTTACGGGAAGGAGTACTACTTCGACGTTCCCGCATCGGCCCCTCTCGCACGGTTCATCCAGATCTCACCGGACCTGATTTTCCCGCCGGAAGCGAAGTGGACGTACGTCGCGAACAACACGCACTTTCAATGGGTCCTCGGGGCGATCGACAGCGCGCGGGCCGCGGGAATTCGCTGGGTCATCGTCTCGATCCACAAGCCCTGCATCGGACTCGTGGGCACGTCGTGCCCTTCCGGTCAGGACCTCTTGGACGCGCTGCTCATCAAGAGGGTGGACCTGATCCTGCACGGCGACCAGCACTCGTACCAGCGGACGAAGCAACTCCGATGTGCGATCCGGAGTGCGGGGTTCTACTTCCCGGAGTGCATCGCAGACCCGGACGGGCAATTCGCGAAGGGAGCGGGCAGCGTTATCGCAATCGTCGGGACGGGCGGTCGCGGCTTCTCCAGCGTCGGCCTGACGACGGACGCGGATCGGCAGTATTTCGCAACCGCGATGGGGTCGAACACCCCCGGCTACGGCTGGGGCTACCTGCGCGTGACGATCACCGCAACGCAGTTGACGGCCCGGACCCTGTTCTCGGGCACCTGGCAGGATACGTTCTCGATCGGAGGGTAGCCGGACCGGGAAGATCCGTCGGCTGGATGGTTCGTGTCGACGTTCTCGTCGAGGAGCTCGGGATCAGCACGAGGACGGCGGCGCGGGATCGAAGCCGAATTCGAAATGGTAGCAGTTGCCGCTGAAGTCCAGGTTCGCGCCCCCCGGAGGGGTCGAACGGAACGTCGTGCTCTCCCCGGTGCACGAGTTGAGCCAGCCACCGTTCCCGCCGTTCATGATGTCGAAAAAGCCGCCGAAGCCGTTTCCGTTCGCGTTAATCGTGTACCCGTGGACCGCGATGTCGTGAGCTCCGTTCGTCACTGCGATCCCCGAAATCGTGTCGGACACCTCTCCGGTCGGAACGCCGCCTTCGCAAATCGGTCCATCCGCGGTCGCCTTGCCGTTCAGGAGGGTCACGTTGTAGGTCCCGGATCCGTCGAGGAGGACGCCCCCGGTGTCGTCTGCGCTCGTGATCGTGTACACGACGAGCACGTTGTATGAGTCATGGACAAAGATGCCGCGGGCACCGTCATATGTGAATTCATTGCAGCCACTCCCGGTGCGGAGGGTGCACGGCTTCCCGATCGTGACGTCGTGGCTGTCCATGACGGAGAGGCCGTTTCCCATCGCCTTCAGCTTGCTCTCGATGACCGTGATGTGGTCCGAGCCGCTCACTCGGACCCCGTCTGAGCCGAACTTGTTGATGCTCTCGTCCTCGAGGACGATGAAGCTCGAGCCGTCGATCCGGATGCCCACGGAGCCGCCGGCTTCGCCCGAGTTCGCGTCGACCTGCGAGATCGTCGTCTGCGTGTGGACGTTCACGATCCAGACGAGGACGGCGCCCTTTGGTGGGGCCGTGGTCCAGTTCGACTGCACGCAGTCGATGTTGAAGAACTTCGTGACCTTTCCTTTGGAGTTGTCGACTTTCAGCCCATATCCGGGACTGAGATCCTTCAGCTGGAGTTTCGCGATCAGAAATGGATCAGCCGCCGTGCCGGACCCGGACACGACTCCGTTCGCAGGGGTGAAGTCCGAATCTTGTTTGATTAGGATCGGGCCGCGCGGCGCCGGACCGCAACTCGCCGCCGCCGTGGCCGGCGGGACAATCGTGAGGACGAACGTGGAGAGGGCGATGAGGACCCCCACCGCGACGATTCGAACGGTTCGTGTCTTGGGCCAGAGCACACTTCGTCCATGCTCTCCCGCCAACTGCCTGCCCCCGGAGGCGGTATCGCGGGAATCGTATTTGAAAGGGCGAGGTGGCCCCTCCTTTGCGCCCTCGCGGCGCTCGAAGAACTCGCACCGGCGCCGCTCTGTCCAGGAGGCCGCCACGGCCGCCAAGGGGCACAGGAGTGCAGCTCTGAGAGGATAGAGTTAAGCGTCCCGCTCGATTTCCGCATGCGGTGATCCGATGGAACGAAAGGCGAGCGCCCAATGGAACGGAGGCCTGAAAGACGGGAAGGGCACGGTGTCGACGGCGAGCGGCGCCCTGAAAGGCGTTCCATATAGCTTCGCGATGCGATTCGGCGACACTCCAGGGACGAACCCGGAAGAGCTCGTGGCCGCCGCGCATGCGGGGTGCTTCTCGATGGCCCTGTCGAACGAACTGGAGAAGGTCGGCTATCGGCCGGAACGCATTGAGACGAAGGCGGGCCTGAATTTCGACAAGACCGACGCAGGCTGGACGGTCAAGTCGATCCACCTCGATGTCACGGCAAAGGTCCCGGGCGCCGATCCGGCGAAGTTTCAAGCCGCTGCGAACGCGGCTGAGAAAGGATGCCCGATCTCCCGCCTCCTGAAGGCGGAGATTAGCATGAGCGCGAGACTCGCCTAGAATTCTCAGGCCGTTTAACCGGTTAGAGACATCCCGTGCTTCGGAGAATCGTTCTCCCCCGGCTGCCGGGCGACGTCGAGCAGTTTCCGGCTGCACCCCGCGAACCGCACTCCTCCGGCAGCGATCTTGGTGGTTCGGATAGGAGGTTCACAGGAGCTCCTATGTGTCGCTCAAGACCCCGAACCGGCCTGGACCCTCCGTGAACGTCGGACAGACGGACACGGGAACGGAATAGAACATGATGCCAACGGATTTGGTAATGGCCCGGTACGCGAACACGCGAGGGTCGCGCGTCAACGACCCGGACTTGGAGCGCTATCTGCGCGAAGAGTACCCCGGCGGCATGACCGTCGAGGCACTCCTGGCGGGTACGGTCCGGCCCAACGGCGGGGTCCGAGCGGCCTTCGTCCGCTTCGTCAAGGCCGTCTTGCGGGACTTCGACCGGCTCAAACCTGCACCCGCACCGATGGCCCCTTGAGGGGCCCGCGACCGAGGAGGGGCGCGCTAGAAGTACCCAAGGGACGGGGGTGACACACCATGTTCCACATCATCGCGATCCTGCTCCTGCTCGCGCGGTACGCCGCGGAGTGGGTCCGCTTCCAGTAGCCGGGAACGCGGTGCGAAGCCGGCGCCGACCTTGCCGCGGTGCCGGTCCTTTCTTTCTAGCCACGCTGGACCCTGGCAACGTTCATTCAGGGCCGAGTCCATCCCGTTCGATATGACGATGCGATTCACTTACACGGGCATCGAAGTCAGAGACCTCGACCAGTCGATTGCGTTCTACCGGGATGTCCTCGGCATGGAGTACGCGGGCCGAGGCAAGATCGAAGCAACGGGCGGGGAGGTCGCGGCGTTCAAGGCGAAAGGCTCGGAACACGTCCTCGAAATGAACTGGTATCCGGACACGAAGTACCACGAAGGAAGCGAGCTCGATCACCTCGCGTTCGAGTGCGACAACGTCGAGCGCGAAGTGCAGCGGCTGCTGAAGGCGGGCGCGACGCTCGCGAGGGCCGTCGAGGTCCGCCCGAGGTACGTCGTCGGTTTCGTGAAAGATCCCAACGGAATCTGGCTCGAGTTGTACGAGGAACGGAAGAAGTGAGTGGTCCCGTCGCGGCCGTTAAATAGGCCGCGAGTGATGGACCACGCAAGGGGATCGGAGATGCCGAACTACATCAGCCTCGGGAATTGGACAGAGCAAGGGATCAAGAATGTGAAGGAGTCGCCGAAGCGCGCGGATGCAGTGACTGCCTTGGCCAGCAAACTCGGTGCCAAGATGCAGATTTTCTACACGATGGGGCGGTACGACATCGTCGCCTTGACGGAAGCGCCGAACGACGATGTCGCGATGCAGCTCCTTCTCGAAATCGGGAAGCTCGGGAACGTCAAGACGCAGACGCTGAAGGCGTGGACGACCTCCGAAGCGACGAAGGTCATCTCGAAGATTCAGTGAGCGTTTCGATTTCCTCGACGTCACGTAGGGGGCAGCGAAGCGGTTCACTGTGCGACGACAATCGTCCCGACCATAGCGGGATGGATGGTGCAGTAGTACTGATAGCTGCCTGCCTGCGTGAACGTGTAACTCCACGTGCGCAGAGTGGTGAACGTGCCTGAATCGAAGAGGCCGGACTTGTTTGTCACCGTGTGGCCCGTCGAATCCTTGTTGAGCCAAATGACCTTTCCCCCAGCCGACAGGTGGACGGTGAAGGTCGTTGGCTGGTACGCTCCCACCGTGGCGGGATCTGATACAATCGCGACATCCGCCGACCCCGCCTCGAGGCCTCCACGGATGACCGCGCCGCCGATCGCGCCGA
>DASWGO010000126.1:0-1721 GCA_036393695.1 Thermoplasmata archaeon | reverse complement strand
AGGAGCGCCTGCACCCGACGCCGGTCCACGGCCCTCACCGAATCTGTTCCCACTTCTCGAGCTCCAGGACGGAGCTGAGGGTGCCGCCGCGTTTGATCTCCTCGCGGATCCGGTTCTCCCGCTCGAGCACGTCGAGGGCGCGGTTCGCCATCTCGACCGCCTCCTCGCGGGCCACCACGATCAGCCCGGACTCATCCCCGACGATCCAGTCGCCGGTGTGGACCTTCTGCCCGCCGCACTCGATCTCGCTCCCGATCTCCCCGAGGCCTTTCGGCTCGCCCGCGTGCGGGGCCACGTGTCGGCTGAAGCACGGGAAGTTCAGCTCGAGGATCGTATCGAGGTCCCGCACCGCGCCGTCGATCACGACGCCGGCGACGCCCTTCACGAGACACGAGTTCGAGGCGAGCTCGCCCCAGACCGCCGTCGGCCCACCGCCGACGTCGATCACGATCACGTCCCCGGACTTCGCGCGGTCGATCGCCTCGACGGGTTTCGCCCAATCGCCGTCCGCGGTCTTGACGGTCACGGCGCGACCGACGAGTTTCGTGCCATGCTTGATCCGAGGCACGAGGCCCGTCATGACGCCGCGCTTCTGCATCGCGTCCGCCAGGTTTGGCGTGGAGACCTTCAGGAACGCTTCGCCCACGTCGGCATCCGTGTACCTCTTGTAGAGGCCCGTCGGGATCGATTTTCTCTGGTGGATCGCCTTCTTGATCGTGCGGGTCGCCTCCGCGACGTTCTCCGCCTTGATGATCGCGCCGCCGACGATGACGATCGAGGCGCCGGCCTTCAGCGCCTCGCCCACGGTCTCCGAGTTCAGTCCGCCCGCCACCGCGACGGGGATCGACGTCGACGCGGTAACCGCCTTCAATTCCTGGAGCGGCGTGTGCGCGATCATCTGTTCGTCAATCGACACGTGCATGTTCAGATAATCCACGCCTAGCTTCTCGAGTTCCTTCGCCCGGGCCGGCTTGTCGGCCACGCGCATCAGGTCGACCATGATCTTCGAGCCGTACCGTCGGGCCGCTCGAACGGCCTCCAAGATCGTCGCGTCGTCCGTGACGCCCATGACCGTGATGACGTCGGCCCCGGCCTTCGCGGCGATCTCCACCTCGAACGCGCCCGTGTCCATCGTCTTCAGGTCGGCGACGATCGTCTTGCCGGGGAACGACTTCTTCAGTTGCCGGACGACCTCGATGCCCTCGGACTTGACGAGCGGCGTCCCGGCTTCGAGCCAGTCCGCGCCGCCGTCGACGGCCTCTTTCGCCGCCAGCAGGGCGCGCTTCAGGTGCATGTGGTCCAGGGCGACCTGGAGGACCGGCTCCATGGACCGTGCTTACCTCGCCCTCATCTTAAAAACGTAACGACTCCAGCGGCGTCGCGACCGGTTTGATCATAAGACCACCCAAAGGCGGAAAAGGAACGGTCGTCCTCGGCGCCCCATGCGCGTGGGCGTTCTGGGAAGCAGCGACGTTGGCCAGGCATTGGGTCGCGGTTTTGCGAGCCGCGGACACGATGTGAAGTTGGGCTCGCGGAGCCCGAAGAGCGAGGCTCTCGTCTCTTGGCTTAAAGAGGTGAAGGGAAAAGCCTCGACCGGCACGTTCGAGGAGGCCGCCAGACACGGTGAGACGATCGTGATCGCGACCCGGGGATCCGCGTTCGACGAGGTCGCGCGCCTCGCGGGGTCGAAGAACTTCGCGGGCAAAGTAGTGATCGACGTG
>DASWGO010000125.1:0-9937 GCA_036393695.1 Thermoplasmata archaeon | reverse complement strand
CGTCCCGATCGTGGGGAACGGGTCAGGCACGGAAGTGAGCAGCCTCACCGCGGACTACCAACGCTCGCGGGGGTGCGGGACCGAGGACGCATCCGGGTCACCCGGCGTCGGAGCTGAGCATCCACCTCGATGGCCTAGCTTTCCTCTCAACGCTCGGTCAGTTTCATCTGCTTCGTCTCGAGGACCAAGGCGCCCATCCCGAACCGCTTGATGACCAGGTCGTACAGGATCTCGTCGCGAACCTCGTTCCGACGCTCCGGCATGGCGTATGCCGGTTCGTTCGTCGGGACCGGGAGGCCGAGCTTCACGAGGCCCCGGCGGGCTTCCTCTCTCTCTTCTCGAGGGGGCTGCGGCGCGTCGATTGCCCCGCCGAAACCGCATTCCCGGAGTTCTCGAAGGAAAATCGGACGGCGGAAGAGTTTTTGCAGGACCGCCACGGCGAGCCGCACCTGGTCCGTCTCATCCCGCGTGGCCTCGCGGCACCGGGAACCCACGAGCTCGTACAGGTTCGGCTCCCGGTGCGCGGACGTGCTGTAGACCTTCGCAGGCGGGATGTCCTTTTCCCGGAGGATGCCGGCGTCGGCGAGGGCTTTCAGGTACCCCGTCACGAAGAGTCGATGGAACGGATACCCGTCCTGACGGAGTTGCTTCGTCAGCGCGCTAATCGAGCGCTCCTGTTCGCGAAGGTACGAGACCACGAGGTCCTTGAGGTTGCGCTCAGGGACAAACAACGGCTCCCGACCCGGACCTGGTAACAAACCGGATAACAAATAAACGTTTCCAGCCGAAACTTTGCTCACAGACCGAGTGCAAAAATCATCTTATCCTCGGCCCCCTCTCGTCTTCCAGTTCGCGCTTACTCCCCCTTTCTTTTTTGTTTTCCTCCATAGCCCGCGACTAGCTCCCGGTGATAACGGCCTCGGAACGGTTATACGCGCTCCTTCCAATGGAATGCTCTGCTATGGGCCAGGGAGACCGTATCCGCACGTTCATCCACGGGTTTGATGACAAACTCGGGGGCGGCATCCCGGAGGGTCACGTCGTCCTCCTCGCGGGAGAGCCGGGGACGATGAAGTCCACGATCGCGTTCAACATGATCTACCAAAACGCGCTTCGCGACGGGAGGCCGGGCACCTACATCTCTCTGGAGCAAGGTCGCGAGAACCTCACGCGCCACCTGGACCAGATGAGCCTGAGCCCGCGGGATGTCGAGAACAAGGTCAGCATCGTGGACCTCGGCATGATCCGTCGCAACCTGGATGGGATGGCCGACCGCACCTGGCTCGAGATCTTCAAGATGTACGCGATGAACCTGAAGCGGTCCCTCAACTACGACATCCTCGTCGTCGATTCGCTCCCGGTCCTCGAGGTCATGTCGCGGTTCGAAAACCCCCGCGAAGATCTGTTTCAGCTGTTCGAGTGGATTCGCGATCTGAAGGCGACCACGATCCTGATCAGCGAGATGAAACCGGGCAGCGAGGACTTCGGCAAGAACGGCGAGGAGTACCTCAGCGATGGAATCATCCATACGAAGATGGAACGCGTCGACGACGCGAACATCCAGCGACGGATTCGGTGCGTGAAACTCCGGGGCACCAACCATTCGCCGAACTACTACACGCTCATCTTCCAGAGTGGCATCTTGCAGGCGACGCGGATCATCGCGGAGTAGGCGTCCATCCGAGCCGAGTCGTGATTTCGAATTTGGGCCAAAAGTCTAATGTGCGCGCCGTCGCATCCCGCGATCCCGAGGCACAGGCCCCGCCGCCTGCGCGTCCGAAGGAGGCACGGCCACACGGCCCTTCTCGTCGTTCGTGTTTTCGTGACGCTTGCGCTCGCGATGTTCCTCCTCGTCCAACTGCCTTCTACCGGCCCGCGCCTGGCCGCGCCCGCGGCCGTCCCAATCGGTAGCCCTGTGACGTTCCGCACGGATGCGATCGAGGCGGAAATTACCGCAGCCGGTGCCCATCTCCTCGAATCATATGCATCGTTCGCCGTTGCGCGCGGCTCCGAAGGAACCCTCGCGCTCCTCCGTTCGCACGGACGATACGCAATGCCGTTCGCGCGCGCATCGGAGCTTCAATTCGCGGGGGGCGCCGTGGATGTCGCGGCGCTGCCGTCCCCCTCGACTTTCTGGTCCGTGGACTCTCGGGGGATGAGCGTCGGTGTCGTCCACTTCATTGCACCGATCAAGTCGGCATGGCAGGACGAGCTGGCGTCACACGGCCTCGCGCTTCTTCGATACGTCCCGCAAGACGGGTTCGTGGTCCGTGGTCGGCAGTCGGATTTCCAAGGTGCGTCTTCCTTGCCATACGTAGACTGGGTGGGGCCTTACGAAACTGCTTGGAAGATTCGACCGGGGACGCCGACCGGCGGCCTCGTGAACGTACGGATCGTCGTCCTCCCGGGCGAAAGTCCCGAGACGATCGAGGCTTGGCTCGGCCATGCGGGAATCCCGGCGGACAATGGAGCGGGGACAGGGGCGGGCCTCCTGGGCGCGTTCGGAACCGGAGACTTCCGTTGGGTCCTCGCTCGGATCCCAGCGGGGCTCGTCTCCCCGCTCGCGGATCAGACTGCGGTCGAGTTCATCGATCCGGTCCAGCCGGTCCATCCTTGGAACGCAGAAACGGACTGGGTGATCCAGACGAACGTCACCGGGAACGACCGGTATTGGACCTACGGCCTTGACGGGACCGGACAGGTGATCGGGATGGCCGACACCGGCCTCGACTATGACGGCCCGCCGTTCCGGCACAGCGCCGCGGCAATCACGCTCGGGGACATCTACAACACGACAGACTCGGCCCGACGCAAGGTCGTACGGTACGTGAATATGGGCGTCCTCTCGGGAGCGCTCACGTGGCCGGGAGGCGGCGGCCCCTGGGACCCGTTCTCGATCAAGGACTGCGCGAACGGCCACGGGACCGGAGTCGCATCGACCTTGGCGGGAAACGATAATGGAATCGGCGCTTCGCCGAACGATGGGAACGCCTTGGGCGCGAAAATCTACCTTCAAGACGTCGGCGGTTTCCAAGGCCTCGCGATTTGTCCGAACGAGGGACTCATCTACATCCCCGAGAACTACAACGATCTCTTCGGCCCAGCCGGGCTCGTCTACAACGATCCGGCGGCGCCGGTCCGGATTCACAGCGATAGCTGGGGTGCGGACACGAACGTGTACGACGTCCAG
The DNA here is from genome assembly GCA_036393695.1 of Thermoplasmata archaeon. Classification (GTDB taxonomy): domain Archaea; phylum Thermoplasmatota; class Thermoplasmata; order RBG-16-68-12; family RBG-16-68-12; genus RBG-16-68-12. Next base: position 6,747 of record DASWGO010000125.1, on the reverse strand, counting down.
GCGCGGATGGTCGACGCGTTCGTCTGGGCTCATCCGGACATGACGATCGTCTTCGCCGCCGGGAATGCCGGGAGCAACGCCGGGACGATCGGAACGCCGGCGACCGCGAAGGACGTGGTCGCCGTCGGCGGAGCGTACAACCCGGACACCGCCGGAGGCTTGGATCAGAACGACTTGGCGCCGCAAGCAAGCCGCGGGCCGACCACCGACGGCCGGATCAAGCCGACGATCGTCACGATTTTCGACGGCGACTCCGCGATGTCGGATGGCGACCCGCTGAGCGGGACCGGCCTCGCGGACGCGCACTGGGCCGGGACGAGTTACTCGACGCCGGCCGCGGCTGCCGCGGCGGCAATCATCCGCCAGTACTTCGTGGACGGATGGTATCCTTCGGGTGCCCCGATCGCGAACAACTCGATGAACCCGAGCGCGGCGCTCATCCGGGCGATCCTCATCGCGTCCGGACAGCAGGTCACCGGGAGCGGGACCGTCGCTCGGTCTTCGACGGACACCTGGCCGAACAACGAACAAGGATTCGGGCGGGTCCTCCTGTCGAAGGTCCTTCCGATTTCGGCGGAGGGAGACGCGTTCCGAACGCAAGTGGTCGATGGCACCGCGGGACTGCTCGCCGGGGACGACGCCGCGTACACGTTCCACGTGAGCTCCGCGGGCCCCGCGAAATTCGTCCTGACATGGAACGATTACCCCGGGACGCTTGGAGCGACCAAGGCCCTCGTGAACGACCTGGACCTCCAAGTGACCGCGCCGGGAGGGACCGTGTACCGGGGGAACCATTTCGCGCCGTTCGCGCAGGGCCAGTCCCTGCCCGGCGGGACGTTCGACACGACGAACGTCGAAGAAGCGGTGATCCTGAAGAGCGCGATGGCAGGGGACTGGTCGGTCCGGGTGATCGGATCCAATGTCCCTGTAGGCCCGCAGCCGTTCGCGCTCGTTGCGACGGGCAACTTGGACACCTCCTACAGTCGGCTGACACTGGACCGGGTCGTGTACTCGGAGGCGGACAGGATCCACATTTCGGTGGACGACTCCGACGCGACGTCAGTCATCGCGCACGTCTCCTCGAATATCGAGCCGGCGGGAGAGAACGTCACGCTGACTCGAGGAGGTCCAGACGAGACCTGGCACGGCTCGATTGCCACCGCGTTCGGGACCGCGACGCCCGACAATGTGCTCCAGGTGCGCGAGGGAGATATCGTCACGGCGGCGTACCAGGACATCTCGCCTCCGCACACCGCGACGGCGAACGCGAATATTCTCGCGAGCGGCCCGACGATTCACGACGTGACCGTCGTTTCGATCGGCTCGACCACGGCGACGGTTCGGTGGACCACGAACGAGCCTGCGACGACCGAAGTGAGATACGGCACGAGCGTCGGCGCGTTGACCTCCGGCGCGAACGCATCCGACCTCCGAACGGCGCACACGATTACACTGACGCGCCTCCGCCCCGAGACGCTCTACTATCTCGAGGTCACCTCCCGCGGACGGCTCGCGAACGCGACCACGGACACGAACGATGGGACCGACTACCAGTTCCAAACGTCGCGGATGGGCGACGTCCTTCTCGTCGTGGGCGGGAGCTCGTTCCCTCCCGAGCGGGAAGCCTCGTACGCGGCCGCGCTTGACAATAGCGGATGGACATGGTCGGTGTGGCGTGTCGCGGAGCTCGGGCTCCCTCCCCTGGGAACCCTGCAAACCCGTCGCGCGGTGATCTGGCAGGTCGGACTCGAGCAATACCCGCCGTTCAATGCCTCCGCGAGAGCGTTGGTGCAGAACTATCTCGATGGTGGCGGACGCCTGATCGTCTCCTCTCACGACACCGCGTGGGCCCTCGGAAGTTCGTCATCCTCCTTCGCGACTCCGGAGACGGAGTCCTGGGTCCGGGCGGTGCTCAAGGCGACGTTTGTGTGCGACCCTTGGACGGTCGGCCAAGCGAAAGGCGTTTCCTCGGATCCAATTAGCGGTGCCTATGCAGGAGGTGTCGTCTATACGCCTCACCGGAACGGCGGGGCGGACGACCAGCTGTTTCCCATCGGAGCCGGCGGGACCTCCACAACGGATTGGACGGACAGTCAGGTCCAAAGCCCGCCGATGGGACCGAACTGCGCCCAAAATCAGCCGATCGGACTTCGTTGGGTCTCCTCGTCGCCAAACGGCACCGCTGGCCAAGGCGTGTGGGGCGGGACTCCATCGCGCCTCGCATACTTCGCCTTCGAAATCACCGGGATTGACTCGACGGCAACGAACCTGAACCCAACGAGCGCGACCCGCGCGGCGATCCTCGATGCAGCTCTCCGCTGGCTCGCAAGTGTGTCGACCGCGGCACTGGATCGCGACCACCCGGACGTGAACGTCACCGCGCCGAACGGTGGCGTCTTCTCGGGCCCGTCGATCCAGCTCCTATGGACTGCGACCGCGTACGGGGCGGGCGTAGCGATCTCAAATTTCACGTTGTCCTTCAGCGAGGATGGCGGCGTGACCTGGAATCCGATAGTCGGCTTGCCGGGCTCCGCGCGATCGTACATGTGGGATGTCAACGCGCTCCCGAACGGACCGCGCTATCTGGTCCGCATCGAGACCCAGGACGACGGAACTCCTTCCCTGGGCGGCTCCGACGTCACCGACGGGACGTTCTCGCTTGCCCGCCCGGGAGGTGATACGGAGGGACCAACCTTGTGGGCCGGAAGCGTTCGCGTGAGCCCGAGACCGCCGGGCACCGGGTACCTCGCGACCTTCCGGGCGACGGCGGACGACCGGACCCGCGGCGGGAGCGCAGTCGCGGCGGCGGAGCTGTTCCTACAAATCGCGCCGCCCAACCCGATGGACTCGGGGATGGGCCTCCCGATGGGTGCGGCGGACGGCAGCTTCGATGGCTCCGTCGAAAATATGTCATGGCTAGGGCGCCTAACGTTGCCGGAGGGCAATATGTGCGTCTGGGTTCATGCGCGGGACGGCCCAGGGAATTGGGGTCCTCTCATGGCCTCATGCTTCGTCGTGATCAATGCGACGAACCAGCCGCCGACCGTTTCGATTGTATCTCCCGCGCAAGACCAGGCGTTCCCGGCGTCATCGACGATCACGTTCACCTGGACGATGTCGGATGACCTGCTCTATCCGGCGCAACTGCTGGTGTGGGCCAACGTGACGATTAACAATGCGACGACTCCTCTGCTCGTGGCATCGTTGGGCGCGACCTCCGTGGTATGGACGGCGCCGGATCTCGCCGTGGACCGGGTTGTGTTCCACCTAGACGTCGTCGATTCGTCCGGCTTGCGGGGGTCAGCCGAACGTACGTTTAGCCTGACCCGCGAGTCTCCTCCGCCACCGCGGTCTCCGCTCGTGTTCATAGTTGCTGCGCTGATTGTGGTGGTCCCCATAGCCTTTCTCCTCATCGGGTTCCTACTCGATCGCCGGAGGAAGGCGAAGCAGCCGCCCCGGACGATGTTCGTGCAGTCGCTCCCGCCGCCACCCATCGGCGCCGCCTTGGCATCCACCTCCGCGACAAAAGTGTGCCCGCAATGTCACACGACGGTCAACGCAATCGACGTGACGTGCTTCTTCTGCGGTTACCGATTCCCCGGTGAAGCCCGACCACCCTCGGGAGGCGCCTGACCGCCGTTTCCGACTTAGCCTTCGCCAATTTCGAACACGTCGGATTCCGGGATTGCGTAATAGAACAAGGACTGTTCGATCTCTTTCTCCTTCGACATCTCCCGGTCGATCCTCTCCCTCCAGCCGGGCTTCAGCGCGACCCGCAGGCGTCGTCCCTCTTTCTCGAACGTGACCGCAGGGTCTGTCGCGGACTCGAGGCCAATGTTCCCCTTCCCCATCGTGCAACCGCTTGAGAATTGGATCCCATCGAGCACGCAGCGCATCGGCGGCGCGGGCCGGCTCTCCACGCGCGCGTGGAGGCCTTTGTAGTGTCCGAACCGCCGCTTCCCGATTTCCCCCATTCGAAGCCCCAGGGTAACATACACACCCAAGTGGCCATGGAAGCGCTGGAGGTCGGCGAGTTTCTCGGGCAAATCCATCGCGCGACGATAGCTACGCGCCCGCAAGAACTTTCGCGCTCCCTCGAGATCCGTCGCACTTTCGGCCACCCCTCCCCTTCCTCCTTTTAGCGCGGCCCGTCTACTGACCCACGGGGCGAAAGCCGTGCGCGTCTCTTCGGTCGACCGCGAAGCCACATCCGTCGAAATCCACAACGGCCTCCGTCTCAGGTGTCCGGAATGCAGCGCGGCCCTCCAGCACGTGGGCGGCTGCACTCGATGTGCCGAGTGCGGGTACTCGCAATGCGAGTGAGGCCGGGCGGCACGCGCGTGCTCCAGTGGAAATGGTCTGACCTATACTCACGCCTGAGAGATGGACCAGTGGAAGGAGGACTCAAAGAGATATGACCATTCCCGATGCTGCGCCGTCTCCGAGCCGGGGGAAGGAAGTGCTCGTTGAGTTTCCGCAAGATGAGCTGATCGCGAAGTGGGAGGAGTTCTTCGAGGAGATGGGCTACCTCTCGAAAATCATCGCGGTCGCCGACCGCTACCCGGAGTCGCGGAGCCTCGAGGCATCGTTCCTCGATTTGAATCGCTTCGACACGGACATGGCGATCTATCTGCTGCGCCACCCGCTGAACGTCCTGATGGCGGGCGAAGAAGCGATCCGTCGCCTCGTGCCGCCCGGAGAAGAGGCCCCCCAGATTCATCTCCGAATCAACGGCCTACCTCGGGACCGCCGGGTCCAGATCCGGGATCTGCGGGCGAAGCATCTCGGCCAATACATCTCGGTGGAAGGGCTGGTTCGCAAGAGCACGGAGGTGCGCCCGAAGGTCGTGGGGGCCCTGTTCCAATGCCTGCGCTGCGGGACAATCATCAAGGAAGAGCAAGACGGCCAAACGTTTCGAGAGCCCCTCGAGTGCTACGAAGAGCAAGGCGGATGCAAGCGGTCCGCCAGCGCGACAAAGTTCAAGCTCCTCACGGAGACATCCCTGTACCTGGACACGCAAAAGATCGAGGTTCAAGAATCGCCAGAAGGGCTGCGGGGCGGTGAGGAGCCGCAGCGGCTGAGCGCCTACGTGGAAGACGACTTGACAGGCCGCATCACTCCCGGGCAACGCGTGATCTTGAACGGTGTGCTCCGAAGCGTTCAGCGCGGACGGCCGGGGCAGCGCTCGACTCTCTTCGATATCTTCGTGGATGTCAACTCGGTCGAGATGGAACGGGTCGAGTTCGAAGAGATTGAGGTGACGGAGGAGGACGCCCACCGGATCCGGGAGATTGGTTCGAGCCCCGATATCTTCCGGTTGATCACCGCGTCGATCGCGCCCTCGATCTACGGGATGCATGTGGAGAAGGAAGCGCTCGCCCTTCAGCTGTTTGGCGGGGTGGCGAAGGTCATGCCCGACGGGCGGCGGATTCGCGGAGACATCCATCTGATCTTGGTCGGAGATCCGGGAACGGGCAAGAGCGAGCTCTTGTCCTACATGATTCGGCTCTCCCCCCGCGGAATATACGCGACAGGGAAGGCGGCTTCCGCGGCCGGGCTGACCGCGGCCGCGGTCCGCGACGAGTTCGGCGAGGGACGATGGACCCTCGAAGCGGGAGCCTTGGTCCTTGCCGATCTCGGGCTCGCCGCCATCGACGAAATCGAGAAAATGAATCCACAAGACCGGTCGGCGATTCACGAAGCGATGGAGCAACAGCGGATCAGCGTCGCGAAGGCGGGCATCACGGCCGTCCTCCAATCCCGGTGCGCGATCCTCGCCGCCGCGAACCCGAAGTTCGGCCGGTTCGACGAGCACAAGTACATCTCCGAGCAGATCGACTTGCCGCCCGCGCTGCTCAGCCGGTTCGACATCATCTTCTCGATCATCGATCGCCCGCAGACGGACCGCGACCGCGAGCTCGCGGAGCACATCCTCAAAGGACACAAGGTCGGAGAGATCCGGCGGCGACGCGAGGCGGGCTTCGCCGTGCAAGAGTCGACGCTCCTCGAGGAACCCTTCACGCCCCATTTCGACCCGGACTTCTTCCGTAAGTACGTCGCCTATGCGAAGCGCATTTATCCGGTGATGACGGACGAGGCGATGGAGATCATCGAAAAGAAGTACTTGGAGATCCGGAAGACCGGGGAGGCCGCGGGCTCCAGCGTGCCCATCACCCCGCGCCAGTTGGAGGCGATCATCCGGCTCTCGGAAGCCGGCGCTCGGCTCCGGTTGAGCGAGGCGGTCGACGCGGAAGACGCGGAGCGCGCGGTACGGATCGTCGAGTACTGGATGGGCAAGGTCGCCGGCGAGGAAGGGCGCTTCGACATCGACATCATCCAGACCGGGATCAGCCAGTCGCAACGCGAGCAGATCATCTCGATCCGCGACATCATCAACGAGCTCGCGGGCCCCGAAGGCGTCGCGGACTACGAGGACATCGTGCGGATCGCGCAGGAGCGTGGTATCCCACCCGCGAAAGTCGACGCGTGGTTGAAGCGCTGGGCCCAGGAGGGCGAGATCTACAGCCCCGCGAAAAACAAGTATAAGCTCGTCGAACGGTTGTAGCCGCGACCTGGCCGATGCCCATCCGCATGAAGGTGTACCACCAAGGGAAGGAGACCCTCGTCGCCGCGGCCGACGCGGACCTGATCGGCAAGACGTTCCGCGAGGGCAAGTTCAAGATCGAGGTCGGCAAGTTCTACGAGGGCGACGTCGTCACGGAGGAACGACTCGCCTCCGAGCTCCGA
>DASWGO010000124.1:0-3269 GCA_036393695.1 Thermoplasmata archaeon | reverse complement strand
TCTGCCATGCAGTCCATCCAGGCCTGCAAGGCGTCGTGGGCCGCATCGATGTCCAGCATCCGCGGCTCGTCCGCGTCCTCGATCACAAAGCGCTCGAGGATGATCTGCTCCCCCTCCCGACGGAACGTGATCCGCATGCACGGGACGGCGAAGGGGCTCCCCGATTCGACGAACCAAGGTTCAAACGCCAGGGACAGGGAGTCCCCGTCTTCCGTCACACAATAGCCCCGCACGCGATCGAGCCCCGCGGTGAACCGCGAATACGACGCCGCGATTGGCTCGGGAGAGGTCCCCCCCGAGACCCCTCGCTCCACGCCCACAGGCCCTCCGAGTCACTAGTTCATCGGTGCGGTATATGCTGTCTCTGGACCAGTTTTTGTCAGCCGGTGCTCATCGCGCACCCATCCCGGAATTGTCCCGCCGGACCCGGCGCCACCGGTGGACGAAGTACACGGAGCTCACCGCGCCGACCGCCGCCACCGCGATCAGGGCCGCGGGGGTGACTCGACCCATGTCAAACCGCCAGTTCCGAAGGCCGAGGGCCATCTCGGATCCGCGTAGCGCCGGTTCCACGTTGTTCCGGACGACGGCCCCGATGCTGTTCGCGTTCTGAGAGTTGAAGTCGAGGCCGACCTCGAACGTGAACGGGGCTGAGCCCAGGGTCGCATACAGCCAGTCGTCGGCATTGCCCGGGTTGACGTGGGTCGCTCGACCTTCCTGGAGCACCTGGTATCCGTTCGCGTCCGCCATCTCGATGGCGAAGTTGCTCAGGCGATCGTCGTCCGGGGTCGGCAATCGCGTGTACGACCAGGGATACAGGACCCACTGCCCGGCGCTGTGATACGAAATCGACAGGATCGGAGGGTGCGCGAGCGCGAGGTCCCGGATCGCCTGGCTCTCCGGTTCCGAGAACGGCCCTGTCCCCCGGTACTCGGGATCGCTCGTCGATGTCCCGAATCCTCCGTCGCCCCACATGTACCCGTAGTTCCGGTTCAGGTCGACGCCGAACGTTCCATCGCCGTTCTGGTGCCGATTTTTTCTCCAAGTCGAATCGCTCAGCCGTGCGTACTCAAGGCCGTCCGGATTCACCAACGGCACGAGCCAGAGATTGGCGCGGGCCAGGATCGCATCGACGCGCGAATCGTTGCCCGCGTTCAGGAGGACGTACCGGAGGAGGTAGACCACGACCTCGAGCGAGATCCACTCCTCGGCATGGTGCAGGCCCATGAACAGGACGTCCTTCTTGGTCCCGCCCGGCACGCTGACCTCTGCGGCGAAGAGACTGCGGTTCGCGAGGCCTTGCGTCGTCTCCCAGCTCGATCCGATCGACGTCACGGTCACGAGGGAGGGATGATCGCGCGAGAGGTTCTGCAGCTCGGAGACCAGGGAAGCATACGTATGAAACGTCGTCGGCGCATTCGGCAGACGTCCCGTCGGCGAGATCATCGCGACTGTTGGCCCGGAGAACCCGGTCAGGAGGAGGAACGGGACCGCGAGGATCGCAATCCACCGAACCCGGTGCGCTGGAGGGGCCGACAACGTCCACCTACCAAAAGCCGACAAGGAGGATCGTGATGCCCGCGGTGATCGCCGACACGATCCCCAGGGTCGACAGCGTCGGGATGATCTTCTGGCGGAGCACCTCGTTGGCGATCAGGCCGGGGATGATGAATCCGATCACCTGGAATCCCGGGTCGAGTCCCGTGAACGGCCCCACGATGAGTTCGACCGCGATCGACAGGCTCATCGCGGCGAGCATCGTGATCGCGAAGCGGCGACGGCCGAACAGGATCGTGAAGCGCGAGGCATACCGCATCAGGGCGGCGGTCGTGAGAGCGATCGCCAGCGTGTAGGCGACCACTTCAGGACGGAGCAAGAGGAAGAGCGCGACGTAGCCCGGGACGACCACGCCTCCCGGCGACAGGAGGCTGCGTTCGTACCAGAACATGCTGACGGCGATGCCTACGAACACGGCGGTTTGCAGGACGAGTACGCTAACTCCCAGTGTGACCATCGGATCCTCTCCGAACGAGTTCCTCGACGAGACCGTAGCCGACCGATGTGACCATGTTGCCGCAGGCGATCACCGCACCGCCGGGAGGCGCGCGGGCGTCGACCGCTTCGAGAATTTCGTGCGGCGTCGCATCTTCCATCTCGGACAGTTGATCGCGCGGATAGCCACAGCGGACGGCCTCACGGACGAACGCCTTGGTGTGCCGGCCCGTCACGATGACGGAGCGAAACTGGAGCTCGCCGGTCATGGCGCGAGCGAACTCGACGCTCCGGGGCGCGCGATCGTCTCGGCTGTTGAACAACCCAACGAGCGGTCCGCCATCCAGTTTCTTCCGACGGATGAGTTCCCGGCGCAGTTCCAGGAGGGAATCGACATCGTTCACGCCCAGCGCACACACGAACGTGTAGGCGCCCGCGTGGTTCTGACGCTCGAAGAGTCGCACGGTCCCGTAGTCTGGGGTCGAGTGCAACATCCCCCCGAGGGCGCGCGCCCGATCAAGTCCCAGAAACTCGCAAACACCGAGGGCGAGAGCCACGTTTTCTTTGAACGTGATGTACGGGAACGACTCGAGGAGCGAGTCGGAGACTCCGTCAGGAGAAACCGCGACGAGAGTGGCGTGGCGTTTCTCCGCTTCGTCTCGCAGCGTCGAAAGCAATCGCTGTTCCGCGGTGATGACCGTCCCGTTCCTCGGGATCACGTCGCTCAGAGTCCTGGCGCCGCTCCCGAGGTCCGGTCCGATGACCTCCAGGTGGTCCCGACGAATGTTCGTGATGACGGCCAGGGTCGCGCGGATCAAAGTTTCCTGGGAGACGCGGCGGAGCTCCGGGTCGACAGCCATACATTCGATCACGATCGCTTGCGCGTGCTGCTCCTTCGCCAATCGCACGATTTCTTTCTGTTCCCGCAGGTTCGCGGTCGGCGTCGACGGACGTTCGAGGACCGTCTCCTTTCCCGCGGCGTCGATGAGGACCGGCATCTTTCCAGTGGTCTTCACGACGACCCGGAGTCCGTTCGCCCGGAGCGCGGCCCCGATGAGACGGCAGGTGCCGGTCTTTCCGCGGCTTCCGTCAACGTGAATTCGGATTGGAATCGACTCGAGGTGATTCGTGTGGTCTCTCCACTCTCGGTGCCCGAGGAAACCGACCACCGCCCAGACGGCGGCGAGACCCACAAGGAGCGGAGCCCAACCCCAGAGCGCGACCAGGCCGGCCCAGCCGGACGGCAACACAAATCGCGAGGCGACCGCGAGGACCAA
>DASWGO010000123.1:0-6045 GCA_036393695.1 Thermoplasmata archaeon | reverse complement strand
TGTTCATCGTGGAGGGGCCGAGCGCGGGAGGCTGCTTCTCGGGGGACACAAGGATCGCCCTTGCGGACGGCAGACGGCTGAGCTTCACCGAAATCATCGAGGAACAGCAGCGCGGAGTGGAACATTTCTGCTACACGATTCGACGGGACGGAAAGATTGGCCTACAGAGGATTACGGATGTACGGATGACGAGAGAGAAGACAACTACGATGAAGGTCGTCCTCGACAACGGTCAGGAAGTCGTCTGTACTCCCGACCACCGCTTCATGCTGCGGAATCGTTCCTACCGCGACGCGAGACGCCTCCGACCTGGGGATTCATTGATGCCGTTGCGAACGAAGCCGTCCGACATGAGCGATCCGGGGATAACCATTAACGGATACGAAATGGTCTGGGACCCTGGGTCGGAGTCTTGGCTCTTCACCCACGTACTGGCGGACTGGTACAACCTCTGGAAAGGGACCTATACGACAGAGGCGGGAGAGCACCGCCACCACACGGATTTCAACAAGCTGAACAACAGCCCGCCTAACGTCGTTCGCCTGAGCAAGGCAGCCCACCTGTCAACGCACCGCGAACACTTAGGCAAGACACTCCATTCTCCCGAAAGCCGGAAGCGATCCAAGCGGGTCCGCCAATCGGACGAATTCCGGACGAGGATGAGTGAGAGGATGAAGCAACCCGACATCAGGCCAATCCTCTCCAGCCGAGCGAAGAATCAGTGGAAGGACCCGGAATACAAACGGTACATGAAATCGCGGTGGCTCCGCTTCTACCGAGAGAATGAGAGATATCGGACGGAAGTCTTGGAAAGGCTGAACCGGGAACAGAGAGAGTATTGGTCAGTTCCCGGACGCAGACGGGTCCACGCCGAGCGCTCCCGGAGGTACTTTGCCGAACATCCCGCGGCTCGAGAAAAATTCTCCGAACAGGCGAAAGCGCAATGGCAAGACGAGGCGCTTCGAGCGTGGCGCGCGGAAGCCACGCGACAACAGTGGCGAGCTCCTGACTACCGCCGTCGTCATTCGGAAAGTGTGCAGCGCTGGTGGAAGACACATCCTGGGCACGCTGAGAAACTCGCTTTGGCGGCCCAGCGAAGTTGGGCAGACCCCACGAAGAGACGCCAGATCGAACACGGCCTAAGAGGGTGGCGCGAAACCGCCCCAGCCCAGCAACGGAGTCATGTGATCAAGGAAGGGCACCGCCTAAAATCACTCCGCCTTCTGAAGGCGGTCCTGGACGCCGAGGATGTGCGTGAAGCGTACGAGCAGTCGCGGCGGAGGACAGCGCCAACTGCTATCCGCTATGACCGGCTGCTACTGGAACATTTTCAGGGAGAGCCGGCCCGGATGAGGGAGGTGGCGGCGAACGTGAACTGCAGGGTTGTCGCTGTGGTCCCCCTCGCTGAGCCGATGGATGTCTACGACATGACTGTGGAGGGCACGCACAACTTCGCACTCGCGGCGGGCGTGTTCGTCCACAATAGCGCGAAGCAGGGTCGGCGACGTGAGTTCCAAGCTATCTTGCCGCTTCGCGGGAAAATCCTGAACGTCGAGAAGGCCCGGCTCGATCAGATGCTGAAAAACGAGGAGATTCGGACGCTGATCACCGCGATTGGCGGAGGCATCGCCGAGGAGTTCGATCCGAAGAAGGTCCGATACCACAAGATCATCACGATGGCCGACGCGGACGTCGATGGGCAGCACATCACGACGCTCCTCCTGACGCTGTTCTTCCGATACATGCGACCGCTCCTAGATAGCGGGTTCGTGTACATCGCGCAGCCGCCCTTGTACAAGATCAAGAAAGGCAAGGAACTCCACTACGCCTACACGGAGAGACAGCGGGAGGACCTGGCAAAGAAACTCGGCGACAAAGGCGTCGCGTACCAGCGGTACAAGGGTCTGGGGGAGATGAACGCCGACGAGCTCTGGGAGACGACGATGGATCCTGCCCGTCGCCTGTTGAAGCAGGTCACGATCGAGGACGCCGCGACCGCCGATGCCCTATTCTCAATCCTCATGGGCGAAGCCGTCGAACCCCGCCGGCAATACATCCAGGAGCACGCGAAGGAAGTCGTGAACCTGGACATCTAGGAGGACCATGCCGGAAGAAGCCCAAGAGTCCCGTCCTCGCGTCTCGCCGCAGCCAATCGAGGACGAGCTGCATCGCTCCTACATCGACTACGCGATGAGCGTAATTGTCGGGCGGGCGTTGCCCGACGTGCGGGATGGGCTGAAGCCGGTCCAGCGCCGGATTCTACATGCGATGAACGAGCTCGGGATGAGCTCGGGATCTGCGCACAAGAAAGCGGCCCGGGTGGTCGGGGAAACTCTCGGAAAATGGCATCCGCATGGAGACCTCTCGGTCTACGACGCGCTCGCTCGGATGGTCCAAGACTTTTCGTTGCGCTATCCGCTAATCGACGGGCAAGGAAACTGGGGAAGTACGGAGGACGAGCCCGCGGCCATGCGCTACACGGAGTGCCGTCTCGCGAAGACCGCCGAGGCAATGCTCGAGGACCTCGAGAAGGACACGGTCGATTGGATGGACAACTTCGACGGGACGCTGAAGGAGCCTCTCGTCCTTCCCTCGAAGTTTCCGAATCTCCTCGTCAACGGTTCCAGCGGCATCGCAGTCGGAATGGCGACGAACATCCCGCCTCACAACCTCGGCGAGATCGTCGACGCCCTGATCGTCTTGATCGACAACCCTCAGGCCGAGTTGATCGACCTGTACAACCCGGAGACCGGTCCGGTTTGCGGCCCGGACTTTCCCACGGGCGGTATCCTATACGGCGCTGATGGCGTCGCGGATGCGTACCGGACTGGGCGTGGGCTCATCCGGATTCGTGCGAAGGCCAAGTTCGAGGAGGCCGGCCACGACCGGGCTCGGATCGTGATTACAGAAATCCCGTACATGGTCAGTAAGGCGTCCCTTGTCGAATCGATTGCCTTACTCGTCAAATCGAAAAAGATCGAGGGCGTCACGGACCTCCGGGACGAGAGCGACCGAGATGGCATGCGAATCGTGTTGGAGCTGAAGCGCGACGCCGTCGAGGACGTTGTGCTCAACCAGCTCTACCACCACACGCAGATGGAAACGACGTTCGGCGTGATCAACCTCGCGCTGCTCGACGGACAACCGCGGGTTCTGCCGCTCAAGGATTCGATGCAGGCGTTCATCGACCACCGGGTCACCATCGTGCGGCGCCGCACGGAGTTTGACCTGAAAAAGGCACGGGAGCGCCTTCACATCGTGGAGGGCCTCATCACCGCCGTCGACCACCTCGACGACGTGATTCGGCTCATCCGGCGTGCGCGGGACGCGGATGAGGCGCAGGCGGGCCTGATGAATCGCTATCTCCTGAGTGAGAATCAGGCAAAAGCCATCCTCGCCATGACGTTGCGCCAGCTCACCGGACTCGAGATCGAAAAGCTCCGCCAGGAGAAGACCGACTTGACACACAAGATCGAGAATCTGGAATCGATCCTGGCGTCCCGAGAGCGGGTCCTCGACATCTTGAAAGCCGAGTTCCGCGAAATCAAGGAGAAGTTCGGCGATGACCGCCGGACGACCGTCGAGCTCCAAGCCTACGACATGCAGATCGAGGACCTCATCCCCGAGGAAGACAACGTCGTGACCATCACGAACACGGGCTACATCAAACGGCTGCCCGTCAGCGTGTACCGGAAACAACGTCGAGGCGGAAAAGGGGTCACGGGCATGGAGACGAAAGAGGAAGACTACGTCGTCGATCTCTTCGTGGCCTCAACCCACGATTTCATCCTCTTCTTCTCGTCGAAAGGGAAGGTGTTCAAGCGAAAGGCCTTCAAGCTGCCCGCCGCGGGGAGATATGCGCGGGGGAAGCCCGTGGTCAACCTGTTGGAGCGCCTCGATCCGGATGAGAAAGTCGAGGCGATGATTCCGACTCGAGATTTCCCCCAGGACCGATTCCTCCTTTTCGTGACGAAGCGGGGACGCATCAAACGGACCGGCTTCGCGGAATTCCAGAACATCCGCGAGAGCGGGATCCGGGCAATCAAGCTGAACGAGGGAGACGAGTTGATTGACGTCCAGATCGCCGGGGGCAACGAGGAGGTCATCCTCGCCTCCTCCGGCGGGTACGCGAATCGCTTCCCGATTGACGAAGTCCGTCCAATGGGGCGACCCGCGGCGGGTGTCGCGGGGATGCGAGTCCGGACGGGAGACGAGGTCGTGTCGATGGCCCTGTCGACCAATCCGGAAGCCGAATTATTGACGGTCCTCTCGAGCGGATACGGAAAGCGCACGACGACCTCCGAGTACCGGAAGACCCGTCGGGGATCGAAAGGAGTTCGCACGACGAGCGCAAAGTACGCGAAAGGCCGCGTCGTCGCGGTGAAGGTCGTCCAAGCAGAGGAGCATCTCCTCGTGACGACGAAGGCGGGGGTCGTGATTCGTTGCGCCGTTGCGGACATCAGCGTGAAAGGCCGCGCGGCTCGCGGCGTAAGGCTCCAGCGTTTGGGCGAAGGCGACGAGGTGGTCGCGGTCGCTCGCGTGATTGAGGAAGAGGAACAGGACCGCGCCCTGAACGCGGAACCGCCGGTCGAGCCATAGGATGCGTCAAGACAATGCAATACCGAGTCCGGGTCGGTCGGGGGCGACGAGCTCCCCGTTTTCGAACCCCAGGCCCGATGACGGATCCTCGGCGAGGTTGAAGTGGGAATCCAAGTCGAGCCACCGGACGTTCTTCTGACTGAGAGCGAAGGCGAGCGCGGCGGCGATCGAGATTTGCGGTTCCCCCATGCAACCGACCATCGTCGGGTAGCCAGCGGATTCACAAATCGTATTCACGTCGATCGCGCGGCATACGCCGCCATGTTTCATGAGCTTCAGGTTCACGGCCTTCGCGGCGTTCGCCCACCGGACCTTCTTCGCGTCGTCCGGCGTGAGGACCATTTCGTCTGCCATGATCGGAATCGGCGAGGATTCCGTCAGGACGCGCATTCCCTCAACGTCCGTGATGGCCACCGGCTGCTCGAAGATCGAGATGTTCAGGTCTTTCGCCGCCCGGGCAAAGCTGAGTGCCTGACTCCAGGTGTACCCTTGGTTGCCGTCGACCCGTAACTCGATCCGCGGACCGACAGCCCCTCGAATCGCGCGCACCCGATCTAAATCGGTTTTCGGGTCTCGGCCAATCTTCACCTTCAGCGCACGGAATCCGGCCTGGGCCCACCGCTGGGCTCGCTCGACCGCGCTTCGAGTGTCCATGATTCCGATCGTCATGTCCGTGAGCATTCGATCCCGGGTCGCGCCGAGATAGCGATGCAATGGGACGCCCGCGTGTTGCGCGGCGAGGTCGTGCACCGCGATGTCGATCGCGGCCTTGACCGACGGGTTGCCAGGGAGGATCTTGTCCATCTTGTCGACCACCTCGCGCGGCCGCTCGAACGTGAACCCTTCCAAGCCCCGCGCGATGGACTTGATCGCGTCCATCGCGGACCGGACCGTCTCTCCGGTCACGTCCGTCGGAGCGCCGCTCCCGCTGCCCAAGAGAGAGCCGGAATGCACGATGACCATCACGTTCTGGGCCACGGTCGAAGACCCTCTCGCGATCGTGAGGGGCTCCTTCCGCGGAAGGTCCATCGCCGCGTACTCGAGGAAGTCGATTCGCATCACATCCGACACCCACGCGCACCGATATCAAGATGCAGCTACGCTCAGCGTCTCGCGGCCTTTCGACTCCGGCGACGGGCGTCCCGGGACCATTTCGTCCTCGGATAGAAACGGCAGAACGAGGTGAACGAGCATTGCGGGCATCGGGGACCGATCGGTCGGCAGAGGTCTTTCCCGAATCGGATGAACAACTCGTTGATGTGGAGCCAGTACTCCTTCGGGACCGTCCGCATGAGTCGCCGTTCGGTCGCCTCGGGAGTCTTCGTCCGCACGAGGCCGAGACGATTGCTGACCCGATGGACGTGGGTGTCGGTCGGAATGCGCGGCACGCCGAATCCGTACACGAGGACGCAGTTGGCGGTCTTCGGGCCGACTTGGGGGAGTTCG
>DASWGO010000122.1:0-2495 GCA_036393695.1 Thermoplasmata archaeon | reverse complement strand
ATCATCAGCGCCACAGGCTGGCACCCCGGGTCGAACGCGTGGTGATGAAGGCCATCTCCACGGTTGCGGCGGAGCGACCGCGGGTACGAAGGATCGTACTTACCCTGGAGCAAGGCGGAGCGTGGGCTGCCGCTAAGGCCGCTGTCAAGGCGTCGATCAGGGCTTGCGGTACAGGTAAAGGACGTCGTTGAACTTCGAGGGTTTTGGGTAGGTCTCCGCCACTGCGACTTGGAGGCGGCCATTGAACTTCGCTGCGCAGTCAACACGGACGAATCGCCGATACTTCTCGGCATCACGATGTTCGTCGCCATCGTGGATGTCCTTGGTCGCCACCGTGGGGGGTGTGCTATGGCCCGGCTGGCATACGAAAACGGGCCGGCCCGCAGCCCCCGACTTTTCTTTCTGTACCGCACCCGGCTGCTTGGACACGACTCTGTTGACGACGTCGCCGCGGGAAACGAGCGCATCCGACTTTTGGAGAAGTGGATGCTCTCGCGCAACGCACCAGGATTGGTTATAGGCCACGATCTCGAGTCGGGACGATACTGGGGTACCCCTCCTTTCTCGCACTTGGAGATCATGCGGCCTCCTGACGACCGAAGCTGTCGCGGGCCTCGAGGGGCGTGAGGAAGCCCAGCTTCTCCACACGCCACTCGGCGTTGTACCGCTCGACGAATGCCGCGACGGCCTCACGGACCTCAGCGAGGTTTCGGAAGATCCGGCCGTGAATGACTTGCTCTTTGAGAGTCCGATTGAATCGCTCGGCGACACCGTTAGTCTGTGGTTGTTCGACGAAGGCAAAGCTGGGCGTGATGCCCCAAAAGCGCAGCTGGTGCAGGAAGTGATCGGCGATGTACTGAGTCCCGTTGTCCATTCGGAGAGCCAGGCCACGGGCCACGTCCGGCTCAACCGAGCCGTAGATACGGGTGAGACCCATGGCGATGGGTTCCAGGGCCGCGTAGCGGGTGCCTTCCTTGCACACGTGCCAGCCCACGCATTCGCTGTTCCAGTGCTCGACCGCGGGGAAGATCCAGCCCCAACCGTCCTCGACCGTCTGGACACGCGCCCCATCCGTCCCCCACATGATGTTGGGCGCTTGCGTGGTGATCGTGCCCTCGTGCAGAAGGTCCTGCCCCTGGCGGACCCGATGCGGGGAAAGCAGGGCGTTTTCCCGCATGATCCTCAACACCCGTTTCCTCGAAACGCGGATCCCACCCACGACTTTGAGCCGCGCCCACACCTTCCGATGCCCTTCCCCCTGGAAAGGCGATGCCGCCAGGTCCGCACGGATGAGATCCAGCAGTTCCCGGTCCGAGACCTTCGGCTTGGGTCCTCGCTTCCCAGGCCTCGCCGCTGCCTCCCTCACCGTTCTTTGCGCGTAGAACGAGGAGCGAGGAACCTCCCAGACCCGGCACACTCTTTCGATCCCGTACGTCCTGGCCATCGAAGGGGAGGTCGTTGCACTCATCGCCGCGACCTCCACGAGACCAAAGGGCCTGATGTCCGAATCTTCTCCCGGAGCAACTCGTTCTCCATGGACAGCTCGCCCACGCGCTTGACGGCTGCGTCCAACTCGCCCTGCAGGGGATCCCCCTCCCGCTCCCGCAGTGCCTCGTCGATTCCCGCCAGGGCCTTGTCGCGCCACTTCTGCAGCCGATGCATCTCGACCCCGAGCTCCCTCGAGACCGCCTGCATCGACTCACCCCGCAGCAGCCGAAGCGCCACCTCGCGCTTACGAGTCAGGCTCCACCGCTGTCCGGGAGCCAGGGGGCCAGTCACCGCGCCGCTGCCGGGCGAAACTCCGGTCGCCCTCCGGGCTCCCTCCGCATCGCCCGGCACAGCCCTCCTTCTTCTTGCTTCTCTTCCCATTGATCGGCTCTCCTTGGACATCGCTACTCTTCCTCACTTTCATGTCCAAGAAAACCGGGTCCGCTTTATCGAGCGCAACGTTGGCCGTCCGGATCGGCTCGCAGGAACCGCGGGAGTGTCTTCGGAGTATCTGAAAATCGTATCAATCTTCACAGCAGCGTAGCCTCCGCGGCCAGTCCTCCCGCGAATCGTATCTTGACAGCCCTCGCCGTTGCCCCTACCCTTGTGACCAAACTCTCGAACCTCCCTCCCGGACATATCGCTTCCGTCAGCGCGTCACGTCACGAGGCTGCCACATGATCGCTCACGGTTCCGCTTTGTTGAATCGCAGTCTGTTCGTGATCGTGATGTTCCTGACGATCGCCGCCGGCCGGTCGTCCGCTTCGGCGCAGGAGACGCCCACGGGCGGGGAAGATCTCGTCGCCGGCCGAAACGTCAACATGGCCGGGGGCCCGGCCGTCCTCCAGTTGAATCCGTTCGTCCTCGAGGGCGATCCGAACTTCGAGCGGCAGAACGAGATCTCGATGGATTGCTCGAATCGGAACCCGCTGCACTGCGTTGCGAGCGCGAACGACTACCGCCTCGTCGACGTGCAGGTTGTTCCGCACATCGAGGAGTCGGGGGAA
>DASWGO010000121.1:0-7434 GCA_036393695.1 Thermoplasmata archaeon | reverse complement strand
CCTTCCACGAGGAGCGGATTCGTCTCCCCGACGAAGATGCCGTCGACCGCGCCGTTGTCCACATCCACGACCAAGTTGTTCACGTTTCCCAGGAACACGCCGTTGTGCGTATACACCTGGAGCCCGATGATTTCGGACAGCTCTTCGAGCAACGCGCTACACCATCCCTTCTGATGGCGCGTATCTGAGGGGGCGTTCTTAAACGCTTCGGTGAAGCGCCGAATTCGTCTTGACCCGAGGGGATGCCATCGTCAGAGAATGTGACTCACGATGTCTTCGAGCTCTCGATCGCAATACTTGCAGACGACGCGGAGGGGACTCTTCGAGCGCACGACGAACGACGATTCGATCGGCTCTCGGACGTTCGAGATGCAGTTCGGATTCGCGCATCGGAGGATGCCGACCGCCCGGTCCGGGAGGGCCAGGGGACGTTTCTCCGCGACGTTGTAGTTCCGGATCACGTTCACGGTCGCGGTGGGAGCGATGAGCGCGATCTTGTCGAGCTCCCGTCCGCCGAGCTCGCGGTCCTCGACCTTGACGATGTCCTTCCACCCCATCGCCTGACTCGGAACGTGCATCGCGACCGTCACGGTCGATGTGACGGCATCCCCGATGCCGAGGATCTTCAGGACTTTCAAGGCGAGCCCCGCCGGAATGTGGTCGATCACGGTCCCGTTCTTGATCGGGGTGACGCGGAGTTCCCTCATGCCCCTTCTCCCAGGATCAGGTCAAGGAGCGCCATCCGGACCGGGACGGCGTTGAACGCCTGTTTGAAGTACACTGCGTGTTTCGTTCGATCGACCTCGGGAGCGATCTCCGTCACTCGCGGGAGGGGATGCATGATGATGAGTCCGCGCTTCGCGTCCCGCAGCACGTCCATGTCGACGCGGTAGGATCCGGCGACCTTCTCGTATTCCTGGGGGTCGGGGAAGCGTTCTTTCTGGATCCGGGTGACGTACAGGACGTCCGCGTCCCGGATCACTTCCTCGAGGCGGTGTGCCGCCCGGAACGAGAGCCCTTTTTCCTTCACCTGCTCGAGGATCTCCGGCGGCATCTCGAGGGTCGGCGGGCTCACGAACGTGAGGTGAGCACCGAGCTCCGCGAGCGCGTACGCGAGCGAGTGGACCGTGCGGCCGTACTTCAGATCGCCGACGAGGGTGACGTTCTGGCCCTCGAACGAGCCTTTCTCGTCCCAGATCGTGTACAGGTCGAGGAGCGTCTGCGTCGGATGCTGGCCCGCCCCGTCGCCGGCGTTGATCACCGGCTTCTCGGTGAACTCCGCGGCGAGACGCGCGGCGCCCTCGTGCGGATGGCGAAGCACGATCGCGTCGCTGTACGCCTCGACCATCCGGATCGTGTCCGCGAGGGTCTCCCCCTTCTGGACCGAGGTACCCTCCGCGCTGCTGAAACCCAGGGCACGCCCTCCGAGCCGCGCCATCGCGCTCTCGAACGAGAGCCGCGTCCGGGTGGACGGTTCGTAGAACAGCGTCGAGAGGATCTTTCCCTCGAGCGACCGGGAACGCTTCTCGCCGACGGCGATCGGGACCATCTTTCGCGCGGTCCTCAAAACGAGCTGGATGTCGGCCGGGGTGAAGTCGCGGATCGAGAGGACGTCTCGCCCTCGGAAGCTCGACATCAAGTCCCTAATTCATAGGTTCGATTTAAAACAATCCGGGCACTCCGGCGCGCCGGAAGGAAGAGTGCCGCGGACCGCCGCGGCCGGCTCACGGCTTCGGATCTCTCCGCCCCAACTGGGTGACGTTCGAGGGGAGGATCACGATCCCGCCCTCGGCTTCCATGTACCGCTTCCAGTCTTTCGTGTTCTGCTGCGCCTGCTTCGCGCGCTCCACGGCAATCGTCGCGACGACCTTTCGGACGACGTCGTCGACGTCGACGCCCAGGATCTCCCGGAACAGGTACTTCATCCGCTCACGGTCCATGGTGAGCTGGACCATCCGAGGCCGCCGTATAAGAGAAAATTGTCAATGGTCTCATTTCTGAGAGGACCGGCGGCCCCCTCGGACGATGGGACGTTGGCGCCTTTGTCAATGGGGGCCCGGGACGCCGTCCGCGACGGTCGGTCCCCTCCCTTCGATGGCAAGAATAAAAAAGGCAGGACGAGGGGTTCTCGGTCCTGCCTGTGGGTTGTGGAGGAGGGGTTATTGGGTTGGGTATTGCGTTGGGAGGATCGGTTCGACGACGTCGACGGCCCTCCAATCGCCGCCGAAGTCCTTCGTGATGCCGGTCGCGAGCTGGAATCGGACCCGCAGGCGGCCGTTCTCGAAGAAGATGTAGGCGTTCTTCAACTGGGACATGTAGAGCGAGATGCGCTTGCCCTTCTGGGTCAGGGCGCGCTCCGTGCATCGGATCAGGCCCGCACGCTCGAGCGCGTGGATGCGGCGGTAGCACGCGGCAATCGGGATGCCGTATTCCCGGCTGAGGTCGATCGCGGATTTCGGCTTCTTGAAGGTCGCCACGAGGATCTTTGCAGAATACTCGTCGGTCACGAGTCGCGACGCTTCAAGGGGATCCATCGTCAGTTCCTCCTCGTATGGAGGAATCGACGCGGTGGAGCATATTAAAGCGAAGGGGCCGGTTATCGGCCCTGATTCTCAAACGTGAGAGCGTCCGATCGACCGGCAGGATTAGCCGCTGCAGCAACCGCCTTCTTCCCCACGCCCGCAATCGCAATTCGGCCCGCACGTGCCCTCGTGCTCTTTGTGGACGACCGGGAGGAGCATCAGGGCTTCGGCCGGCGCGGCCGGCGCTTTCTTCTTGCTCGCGAGCATCTCGATGAGGCTGCTCATCAAATCCCTCGAAAGATTCGGGCGGTATTTCTAACTAACGTCACGACAGATGCTTTTTGACACGTTCCTCGAACGGGGCACGAGGCATCGCCCCGACGACCTGATCGACGAGCTTCCCATCCTTGAAGAAGAGGAGGGTCGGGATTCCCATGACCATGTAGCGCTGCGGAACCTCCGGGTTCTCGTCCGTGTTCAGTTTGACGAACGTGACTTTGCCCGCGTACTTCTTCGCGAGCTCGTCGACGATCGGCGCGATCGCGCGACAGGGCGCGCACCACTCCGCCCAGAAGTCGACGATCACATAGGGATGCTCTTTGACGACCCGGTCGAATTCGGCGTCGGTGACATGAATGGGTTTGTCCGCTGCGGTAACCGCAACCTGCTTGTCTGGCATGATTTGGCACCTGGTCTTCCATAGCAAACTGGTTCCATATAAATCTCAGCGCATCACCCTCGCATGGCGAGGTGAGTGGCCCACTAAGGCCGGGGTTGCTTTTGGTTTCCGAGTGTTGACATGCCAACCGGACGGCATGCTTATGTCGGCACCCCACATGGAGCCCGCCATGAGCCCGGGTTCCTGGGAGCGCATGGCCGAGTGGTACGACGCGAAGCAAGGTGACACCGGTGATTTCTGGCACCGAACTCTCATCGACCCCACCTTCCTCCGGGTCGTGGGGGAGGTCCGTGGGCTTCGTGTCCTGGACCTAGGATGCGGGAACGGGTACCTTTCCCGTCGGTTCAGCCGGGGAGGCGCGAAAGTCGTGGCCGTCGATGCTTCGGCCCCGATTGTGGAACGGGCCCGCGCTCGGGAATCGCAGGAGCCGCTCGGGATCGAATACCGGGTCGCGGACGCGGCCCGACTCGAGTTTCTCCGAGACGGCAGCTTCGATCTCGCGGCATGCAACATGGCTCTGATGGACATGGAGGACGCGGGCGCCGCGATCAGCGAAGTCGGTCGGGTCCTCCGTCGTGGCGGCCGATTCGTGGCGAGCCTTTCCCATCCCTGTTTCGACCAGGGGCCCAGTTCGACGTGGCTGATCGAACGGTTCTTTCGTTCGACGAGAGTCTCGCGGAAGGTCGAGAAGTACCGAGAGCCCTTCGCCGACGAGATCCCTTGGCAAATCGCTCCGGGCCAAATCGTCACGACGACCGGGTACCATCGACCTCTCTCCTGGTACGCGGGAGCCTTGCGTACGGCGTCCCTACTAATCCAATCGCTCGAGGAACCCTCGCCCTCGCAGGAATTTGTGGAGGGCAGTTCCGAAGGGCCGTATGTCGCGCAGATTCCGGTCCACCTCGTGATTGAGGCGGTCAAGGTCTGACAGAAAACCGCGGACTGAGGACGGGACCGTCCCCGGGAGGAGTGCCCGTCGGGGCGGGTTCGACGATTGGCGTTATCGAGCGAGGACGCCCCGCAGAGAAGCTAAGACGGGATTAGCGGGTCACCTGCTTTCGGCATCGCCTCAGCGGACGCGGGAAAACATGCGTGCTCTGAAGAGAGCGAGCCCGAGAAATGCGAAACCAACGATGATGATGACGACACCATTCAACCAGCTGTAGGTACGGCCGCACAGGAGTTCGCAAGCGACTGAGTACCAGGCGAACAACATTACCAACCCAACGGCCATGAAGAAAATCCCGATCGCGACCGTCGCGATAAGCTCCAGCACCGCAGCGGTTCTTCTCGTGACGCCAGTCATGCCGAAGCCTCTATCCTCTCGTTACGGCAAATTCCTACCGGCCGCGAATCACTTGGTTTTGGTCGCTCGCCGAGCCAGGAACCGCCAGAACAACCACCATGCCGGGGCGCCTGCCAATGCTACAAGAATTCCCGACATGATAAGCCAGGCAGAAACGGGTCGGGGGGGGAAGATTTGGGCCCTGTGTTCTGCACGACCCAGCCCCAAAAGAACACGCCAAGAAGCGTGAGGAGAGTCCCGGCGACGATAAGCACGGTCGGCCCCCACCCCCCCGAGCGGGTCGATAGACCCGCGACCCCCCTTTTCGCTGGAGTCCGCCTCGCGGTCCATGCCGAACCTCAATCCCTCCATATCGGCATATCTCTGTCGCTCGTAACCAAGGGGACGATTCACCGAGTTATGGTCAAGTAACTATAACTCGCGCGTTCAACCTCACCCCGTTGCAATCCGCCCTCCCGCGGGGCTCGCCGCCATGAAGCAGGGCGACCGTCGTAATACTCATATAGAAGCCCTCGTATAGACCCGCGGGAATTCTCATGATGGGCGGTCAGCAAATCATCATCCTAAAGGAAGGGACCGAGCGCGAGAAGGGGAAAGGCGCGGTGTTCAACAACATCGCTGCGGCTCGCGCCGTGGCCGACGCGGTCAAGTCGACCCTCGGCCCGAAGGGCATGGACAAGATGCTCGTGGACTCCCTCGGCGACGTGACGATCACGAACGACGGGGTCACGATCCTGAAGGAAATCGAGATCGAACACCCGACCGCAAAGATGCTGGTCGAGGTCGCAAAGACCCAGGACGACGAGGTCGGCGACGGAACCACGAGCGCCGTCATCTTGGCGGGGGAGCTCCTGAAGGAGGCGGAGAGCCTCATCGAGCAGGAGGTCCACCCGACGCTCATCGTGAACGGCTACCGGATGGCCGCCGCGGAGGCCGTCAAACTCCTTCGAGAGCTCGCCTTCTCCGTCAAGCGGACCGACAAGGACACACTCCGGTCGATCGCGCGAACCGCGATGTCGGGTCGAAGCGTCGGGACGAACGCGGACTTCTTGGCTGACATCGCCGTCGACGCGGTCCAGGCGATCGTCGAAGAGGTCGCGGGTGAGGTCCGCGCAGACGTCGACAACATCCTGGTCCAGAAGAAACACGGCGGCAACCTCACGGACACGAGCCTGATCGACGGAGTCGTCCTCGACAAGGAGCGCGTCCACCCGCGAATGGCGAAGTTCGTCCGCGACGCGAAGATCGCGCTCATTAATCGCGCCCTCGAAGTCAAGAAGACCGAGGTGAACGAGGAGATCCGCATCCGCGATCCGGCGAAGCTTCAGATGTTCCTCGATGAAGAGGAGAAGACACTCCGGACCATGGTCGAGAAGATCAAAGCCTCCGGCGCGAACGTCGTCCTGGGTCAGAAAGGGATCGACGACGTCGCCCAGCACTTCCTGGCCAAGGAAGGCATCTACGCGGTTCGCCGGGTGAAGGAGAGCGACATGAAGAAGCTCGCGAAGGCGACCGGCGCGCGGATCGTCACGAATCTCGACGACCTGACGCCGAAGGAACTCGGCCGTGCGGACCTCGTCGAAGAGCGAAAGGTCGGCACGGACGACATGACGTTCGTCACGGGCTGCAAGAAGGCCCGGGCCGTCTCCGTCCTGATCCGGGGCGGCACGGAACACGTGGTCGACGAGGTCGAGCGGATCCTGCACGATGCGCTTCGAGTCGTGTCCGCGGCGATCGAGGACGGCAAGGCGATCCCGGGCGGCGGATCCGCGGAGATCGAGCTCTCGCTCGCCCTCAAGAGCTATGCCGCGTCCGTCGGCGGGAGGGAGCAGCTCGCAATCGAGGCGTTCGCGGGCGCGCTCGAAGTCATCCCGCGGGCTCTCGGCGAGAATGCGGGCCTGGACCCAATCGATGTCCTGATCAAACTTCGGGCCGCCCACGGGAAGAAGGGCGGTAAGGCGATGGGTGTCGACGTCACGAGTGGTGAGCCGCTGGACATGCTGAAGGCCAACGTCGTGGAGCCGCTGCGCGTGAAAGTCCAGGAAATCGACTCGGCCGCGGAAGTCGCGAGCATGATCCTCCGAATCGACGACGTCATCGCCTCGAAGAAGTCGCCTCCCCCGCCGCCGGGAGCCGGTGAGCACGGCCACGGTGGGATGGGCGGAATGGGTGGCATGGGCGGGATGCCCGGCATGGGGATGTAGCGTCCCTCATCCGTCGGGCGGCGACCCGCCTGCGAGGCGCTCCATGACCTTCTTTCGAAGAGCTTGCGCCTCCGCGCCATCCCTCGAAGCCGACGACTCCACGATTTCGGTCCATTCGAGGCCGCCCTCCGCGCCGGCCGGATGGCGGGTGACCTCGATCCGGAAGCGCGCTTGGATCCCCTCCGCCGTCACGATCCGAGGGGGACGCTCGGACCGAGACTTCACGATGTCCACCCGGGGCGTCCGGCCGGACGCCTCGATCGCCTCCCGGACCGCCTTCACGGCCTCGTCGAGCGATCGACGCGAATAGAAGCTGAAGCTGGCGGGTCCTCGACGCGCGAGGCGAGGCACGAAGACGAGGACCGAGAAGACGAGCAGGAACATCGCGATCGCGAGCAAGGCCACGCCTCCGTTCGCGGCGTCGCTCCCGAAGGCGGTCACGGCCATCACGCCAATCGCCAGCAAGACGATCGCCAGGACGAGGAAGACGAACGCAATCCGGCCGTCGTTCGAGTACGCCCATTCGGTCTCGCGCGCGGCCATTCACGCGGCCTCCACGAGGAGCGCTCCGAATTTCCCGCGGGACACGTCGAGACCGAAGTTCGTGCGCTTCACGTAGCAATCGAGTGCGCGGACCGTCGTGCCGACGGCGACCTTGCCGCGTTCGACGAGGCCGACATCGTCGTCCCAGAGGGCGAACCGACACGATCCGCTCTCGTCCCG
>DASWGO010000120.1:0-2128 GCA_036393695.1 Thermoplasmata archaeon | reverse complement strand
TTCGTGTCGGCGGGAGGCGGCAGGCTCCCGCACGAGGCCGTCGGTCCCCACCCGTAGTTGCTCCCGGCGGCGAGCAGGTTGACTTCGTCGTTGCAGTTCGGCCCGTTCTCCGTGACGTACACGCGGCCCGTGATCGGGTGGAACGCGAGTCCGAACATGTTGCGGTGGCCGTACGTGTACGTGAGGTTGTACCAGGCGGGGTTGTTGTAAAATGGATTGTCGGGCGGGGCGCTTCCGTTCGAGTACATGCGTAGGACTTTTCCCATCGGGCTCATCGGATCCTGGGAAAGGGACGGATTCGCGTTCTCGCCGACGACCGCGTACAGCTTGTCGTCCGGGCCGAAGGCGATGACACCACCGTTGTGATTCGTCGCGCTGCTCAGAGGCGGCATCCGGAGGAGCACGGCGTAGGAGACTCCGGTATTCCCGCTCGCGAGGATCCGGACGATCCGATTATAGATCGTCCCGTTCGCGAGGTCGTTGTACGTTTGGTACGCATACACGTACGGGGTCGCGGGAAACCCGGGATCGAGCGCGAGGCCGAGCAAACCCCGCTCGCCCGTATTCTGGGTGTTGGGGAGGGTGTAGAATGGCGTCGGCAACAGCGTCCGGTTCGCGAGATAAACGATACGGATGCTCCCGGTGTCTTTCTCCGCGAAGAAGATTCGGCCGTCCGAGGAGAACGCAAGGGCGATCGGAAAGGTCAGCCCGCTCTTGTATACCTCGATTTGACCTGCGGCGGCGACCGGCGGCGCGGGCGCGAGAATCGCGACGGAGCCCGCGACCATCAGGACCAGAAGTCCCACGGAGATCGCGCGGCGCACGGCCGGAGCATGTTCCGCCCTCGCTTGAGGATGTTGACACGGTTTTCAGCACCGATTGCGTCGGTCCCCGGTGTTGTTCCTTAGTGTATTCCTGACGTTCGGTGGCCGAGCCAGGCGAATAGACCCACGGGCAGGACGCTCCCCAGGAAGGCGAGGTACACCCATGCCGCCGGGGCGCTCCAGTTCACGTCGCCGGCATAGCGCGCAACCGCGATGAATTGCAAGACCGCGAAGGCGATGTAGCCGCCGGCCAGCGGCCGGATCCGGAGGAAATCATTCTCGCGACTCGCATGGAACGCGGCGAAGCCGATCCCGATGAGCCACGCCCCGATTGCTCGAGCCGTCAAAGGGGTCAGCCCCCAGGGCCACACCTGCTTCACGATTTCCGGCGCAAGGAAGAGACCCAGGCCGACCGCGAGCATGCCGACTCCCTGTGTGAGGACTGCGATTCGCATCCACATCGGCGCGGGAGGCCCGCGGTGCGGATCGCTTCCCGGTGCCCGTAGCTGGAGCATCCAGATGATCAACATCGCGACGGGGACGCCCGCGTAAATGGCAAGCCAGAACCACGCGGCGCCTTGTGCGCTCGCAATCGGGCTCGAGAAGTGAAATTGGTCGAAATGGAGGAGCGTGGCCACGAGGGTGAGCGCCGTGAAGAGCCAGATCGCGGGGACGGCGACCCGGGCGCTCGCCCAGGTGGACTGGCGGGCCGCGATGACCTCGACGGGGACGGCGGCCCAGTACGACGCTCCGAGGAACGCCCCGGTCAGGGGCCGGGCGATCGTCCATGCAAAGTAGGTGGCCGTCTGTTCCGTGAAGACCGTGAGCTGGAAGCCGGCAAGGAACACGAGTGCGCTCGCCGCGTACAGGAGCCACCGCATCGGGGCGATCAAGGGCCGAACGCCCGGAGATGATTCCAACGTCGACATGCCCGCCCGCATGCGGGAACGGTTCGGGCCATAAGAACCATGCTGGAGGTCGAGTCGGCCGGACCTTCTCCCCCACTGCCCCGGGTCCCTCGCATGAATCGCGTTCTCATCTCTGTCCAGGCGACCCCTTCAAAGAGTTTAAGTATATCGCGATATATCGCGATGGACCATGGAATCCTCCCGCACGGAATCGGTCACCGGCGAATTCCCGGTCCACCTGGAGGGACTCGGCAAGGAGTATGGCCATTTCACCGCCCTGAAGTCCCTCGATCTCACGGTCCCGGAGGGCACATCCCTCGGCTTCCTAGGCCCGAACGGCGCCGGGAAGTCCACGACGATCAAGATCATGACGAACCTGATTCGGCCCTCCCGCGG
>DASWGO010000119.1:0-1858 GCA_036393695.1 Thermoplasmata archaeon | reverse complement strand
GTCCCCCGGTGGGCCATCTTCGGGTTGGCGCTGACCGGTCTGCTGCTGCAGGCGTTCGGACTCTACTGGGACATCTGGCGGCACGTCGTCGTGGGCCGCGAGAGTTTCTTCACACCTCCTCACCTCGTCCTCTACGCCGGCTTCGGCTACGTCGCCCTCGCCGGGATCGTGGGGTCCGTGTCCGGCGCGATCGCGCCGCGGTGGGCCGGCCCCCGGGTCCACATCGTCGGTCTCTCGGTGCCGGTCGAATTCTTGCTCATCGGGACCGGCGCTCTGTTCCAGGCCGTCGCCTTCCCGTGGGACGAAGCGTGGCACCGCCTCGTGGCCGAAGGCCTCGTCTCGGAGACCTTCTGGAGTCCGCCCCACGTCATGGCGATCGCGGGCGGAATCGTCAGCACGTTCGGGTTCTTCCTCGCAGTGGTTTTGGAGCGGACGCGATGGATCGGGGCGAGGACCGCCTTAGGTCTCGTGGGCGTCGCGCTGGGTGCGGGCCTCTTGCTCTTCAGCCTCCAAGTCCTCCTGGGTCCGATGGATTTCGCGACCACCTTCAACGGTCAGGTCTTGAGGGACGCGATCGCCTACCCCACCGGCGTGTCCCTCGCGGCCCCCGCCGTCCTCGTTCTCGCGGTCCTCGCCGGTCGCCGTGCAGGCCTCGCGACTGTTTCGGCCGCGATCTACACGGGCCTGCGATCGCTCATGGTCGTCGGCGAGTTCGCCCTGCCTCCGCCAATCCTGTTCCTAGCGCCCGTGGTCGATCTGGCGTTCCTCGTCCTCGGCCCTCGGAAATTCGGACTCGTCGCCGCGACGATCACGGGCGGCACGTGGGCGGTCCTGTTCTACGTGGTCTACTTGGTCCTCCGCGGATTCGCCGTCGATGCCTTGTTCGTGGCCCTATTCTCCTTTACGGTCTTCATCGCGGGCACCGTGAGCTCGGGCATCGGCTTCGGAGTCGGACGCATCGTGCAGAAACTGGAGAACTCCGCAGCGATTTCTTCAAGACCGATGGTCCCTTCGGCCGCGATGCTCGTGGGCTAGGACGCGGAATGTGCGGGGCGCGGGAATCGAACCCGCGTTAGAAGCTCGTTCCAGCCCGGAGTGGTCGGCCACGTGGCCTTGGGAAGCTTCTGTCCTACCACTAGACTAGCCCCGCTCGGCGGCGACAGACCTGCAGCAGTATTTTTGAATTCGTACGGTCAGAGAGAACCGAGCGCGAGGAAGGTCTGGACCAAGCCAACGAGGACCGGCAGCTCGCCGACCTCCATGATCAAGATGGCTCGCACGAATCCCCGCTGGTTCAGATCTCGCATGCGGTTCGAGAAGCCGGCGGCGACAGGAAACGCGACCGTGCCGAGCGCGAATGCTTGGAAGCTGCTGATCGCACCGGACGCGGCCGAGTCCGAGCCGACAGGGACGCCGCCTAGGACGGAGTCCACGTAAGCCAGAACCAGGAACACCAAGATGAGGGCGAAGATGACTCCGGTCGCCGGCACGACCCAGAGAGGAAGCACTCGCCCGAACTCAGACCCGAGGAATGCCCGAAGTCGGCTTTTCACAATCCAGGTTTGCGCCGCGAGTGTGGAGCATGAAGCAACCGCATAGGCGAACGAGGCCCAGAGCACAAGGGGCTCCAAGCGGACAACGCCTCCACTAGCGCCGCGATCGATGGCGTCGAGCCCGGGACGGGCAAGGACATACAAGACAAGTCCGAGCAGAACCGGCGTTCCCGAGTACCCCAAGTGGACGAGGATCCGCGCCTTCGAACGCTCTTGGGCTGACTCGGGTGCCGACTCCCGCGCCAGTTCGGCTCGGGCCGACTGTAGCACGAGGAGCGCAACCGCCCACGCGATGGCCGGGATGA
>DASWGO010000118.1:0-7506 GCA_036393695.1 Thermoplasmata archaeon | reverse complement strand
CGCTCCCGCAGACGGGAGCGCGCCCCGGTCCAGGAGGTCGATCCCAATCGATGCCGCGACACCGGTCAGATAATACACCGCGGTGGTCCCGAGCCGTCGAGCCGCTTCCTCGTGAGATAGCGCGATGTCTTCGTGAAGGTGCTTGCGCACGCCGTGCGACGTCCCCTCGACGTCGACGCTGAGGCACTTCGTCCCGACCAAGTCTTGTGCCACGGAGGAGACCTCTGGGAACGCGGATTCGAACGCCACCCGGAACGGAATCCGTCGGTGATTGACCGGGATCGTCCGGTCTCGAGAAAACAACCCGAGGTTCTCGAGCGCTTTGAGCGCCTGCGCGAGGTCCGGGTTGATTGCATACTTGAAATCGACCTGACCTACGGGCTTCCCGAGGTAGAGCGGCAACGTCTTGACCTCTTCGTGGGCCATGAGGAACGTCGTTTGGGTCCCGACCGGGTCCGGGAACGTGTACTCCTCTTCCTCGCTCAAGAGGTCCCGCTCCTCGAGACGTCCGCGCTGCCACACGGTCGGCCGGATCCGCACGTCCGAGAAAAACGCCTCGCGCGAATACAGGGGGACAAACGTGGGTGAGGGACGACGGTGGCGAACCCGGACGGTACCGCCGGATCGGATCCGAATCGTGTCGATCGTCTCGAGTCGGGCTGAAGCTTCGCGGGCCATCACGTTCGACATTCCGGGATCCAGTCCCATCGAGAGGAGCGCCCGCAAGTCCGCCCTCTCGAATGATTCGTGCAGTGTGAGTTGCTCAAGGATGCCGGGCAACCCTCCCGGCCTCCGGGGCCCCGTTGCGGCCACATCGAGATAGTCGGCCCCGACCCGAAGAGCCGCCCGCATGATTCCCACGTTGAGCTCCGAAACGCTCGTGTTCGCGACGATGTCGCAGCCTCGCACCGCTCGGACGAGGTCCGCGCTGCGGGCTGCATCCAACTCACTGACACCTACCTCGATCCGGTCCCGCAGTGGGGCGAGTCCCCGAGAGGTGATTTTCAATTTGTCGACGATTTGCAGCGAGGAGACCCTCGGATTGTTCGAGAGCTCGTGCGCGAGGACACGCCCCACCCCGCCGAACCCGACGAGGGCGACCTTCATACGGACGGCGAGCGGGTGGGGGGTGGATATGCCTTTCGGGCCAATATTCTCGGATGTCATTTTCTCGAGCGGACCTCTTGCGCGGGTCCGCGCAATTGTGGACCTCGGTCGGCCGACCCTGCGGGGCCGCGGGACCGCGGGCCCAAAAGCCTATTTGTGCCCTCGGGATGGCGTCTCGCGGGGACTGGAGGGCTTTGGAGCCCACGGAGACCACCGAATCCTCCGACGAAGGCGCGCTCGAACCTCGCTCGCTCACGCGTCGTCGCTTCCTGAAGCTGGCCGCTGGCGCCGGCGCAATCGCAGGCGTGTTAGGACTCGGGGCGCTCTCCGGTCTGCGGTTCGTCTATCGGCCGCCCGTCCCGCCGCCGTGGGAAATCCCCGGTCATCCCGGGGTTGTCGACTACACGAAGGTGCCGGAACGGCAATTGACCGGGCCCACCCCGGACAAGCTG
The DNA here is from genome assembly GCA_036393695.1 of Thermoplasmata archaeon. Classification (GTDB taxonomy): domain Archaea; phylum Thermoplasmatota; class Thermoplasmata; order RBG-16-68-12; family RBG-16-68-12; genus RBG-16-68-12. Next base: position 5,947 of record DASWGO010000118.1, on the reverse strand, counting down.
AAGGTCGCGCAGTGGTACGACTACTGGCCGGGTTCGTTCAAGACGGACTTCCAGAACTACATGGCCCTCCAGTACGGCTTGAACGTGACCGTTGAGCAAGACACGTTCACGAGCAACGAGGAGCTGTTCGAGTGGATCACCCTCGGCGGCAAGAAGTACGACGTGATCTTCCCGACAAACCACATCGTGGACAACATCAAGAAATCGGGACTGATCTACAATCTGAACCTCGCGTGGATCGAGAACTTTACGAACCTGTGGAGCGATTTCATCCAGGTCCCGCATCACATCGATTCGCCGGACAACCTCGATCAGCGGCAGGATCCGAACGGCCTCAACTACGTCAGCATCCCGTACTTCTGGGGGACGACCGGGATTGCGTGGCGGGTCGACCAGATCCCGAAAGACCAGGTCGAGGCGGTGGGCCTCGATTTCTTCACGATGGATTCCTACAGCCCGAACGCGGCGAACTACCCGACGACGGTCACCCTGGACGGCAAGATGCGGATGCTCGAAGACCTGCGCGACGTCTTCACGTTCGGATTCAAGAAGGCCGGGCAACTGTGGCAGGCGTCTCAAACCCCTTCCATCCCGTTCTCTCCCTACGTCATGCCCTACACGGACACGGCGGGAAAGCCCTGGGCGGGAATTCAGTGGACATCGAACGAGACGGACCCGGCGCGGGTGAATGCGATGGGCGCGTGGCTCTTCCAATGCAAGCCCCACCTGTTCGATTTCAACAGCACGGGCGACACGCCCTCCTTGATTGCCGGCACCGCCGTGCTGAACCAAGCGTGGTCGGGAGATATCGCCTACGCACAGCGGCCCGACCAAAGCAACCCGCAGCCGGCCGATTACATTATTCCCTATCAGGGATCCCGGTGGTGGCAGGACACGTGCGTGATTCCCAGCCAGTGTCGGAACCTCTGGCTCGCTCATCGCTTCATCAATTTCATTCACAGCGTGGACATGACGACGGGCAACACGGTGTGGCAGGAGAACCAACTACTGACGAAGTGGAACCTGTACCCGACGCCGAACAAGGCGTGCTTCGATCTCCTCACGCCCTTCCCGAACGGATACGACATGCGCGCCGATGCGAGACTGTACCCCAACCTCCTCGCCCCGGACGATTGGTACCGATGCGACTTGCCGCGGGACGTTGGCGCCGACGTCCTCGTGAAGCAGTACAACCCGCTCTGGTTCAATCTGACGTCGGTGTGAGCCATGGCGGCCCCGACGTTTACGAGCGCGTTTTTCCGTCGCATCGCGCGACTCGGTTCCACGCAGGCCTCGTCGAAAGGGGAGCTTCTCGCCTTCGTCTCATCCGCCTGGTTCCTAATCTTCCTTTTCGTGCCCGTCCTGATCGTCGTCTTTTTCGGCTTCACGACCGTTAACAAGGACCTCACCATCTCGTACTCGCAGCTCACGGGTGCAAACTACTTCGAAGCGCTCGCTCCGTTCGGGCCCGTCGCCACCCTGTTCGGCCGCACGATTTTCGTGGCGTTCCTCGCGGCCCTCGGGTCGCTCGTCATCGCGTTCCCGATTTCGTACTACCTGGCTCGCGTATGTCGGGAAGAGAACCGCGGCATCCTTGTTTCCCTATTCGTGATTCCGTTCTGGATCAGCTTCGTCGTCCAGGTCTACGCCGTCCTCCCGTGGGTCCAACGGGACGGGTACATCGGCGCGGCCCTCGACCGGATCGGGCTCGGCGCGTTCGCGAACTGGATTTTCAGCAACCTCGGGTACGGGACTCCAGCGATTGTCGTCCCCGTTCTGATTTACATTTGGCTGCCGTTCATGATTCTCCCATTATTCACCGCGATCCTCCGAATTGATCCGGCGCTGATCGAAGCCTCCCACGATTTAGGCGCGGGATCTTGGAAGACCATGTGGAACGTCGTCTTCCCGCTCTCCTACAATGGGATCCTGACGGGAACAATCCTCGTGTTCATCACCGCCTTCGGATCGTTCGTCGAGCCGAAGGTGCTGGCGGGGAGCAATGGACTTCTCCTCGGGAATTACATCCAATCGTCGTTCCTCGAACTCGGCCGTTTGCCCCAGGGAGCGGCCGCGTCCGTCGTGGTCCTCGTGCCGACGATCGCGCTCCTTTATGTGTACGTCACGTACGCACAGGCCCCGGCGACCGGCTTGGCGCGCGAGAGTGTCGTCGCTCGACTCCTGCGAGGGGCGTGGGGCCGACTGTCGCCCCTGTTCGATTGGTTCTCGACGGCACTGAGGAAGGCGCCCGCGAAACCCGCGGCGGGGGTCGCGAACCGCAACCGGACGACCCGGGTCCCGCGGAATCCCCTCGAGCGATTCTTCGACTCCGTGGCTTCGTGGAAAGGGCCGGGCATCTTGCGCGTGTACACGTTCCTCGCACTCGCCGCGTTCTACATCCCGCTGGTCCAGGTCGTAATCTTCTCCTTCAATCACGACGCCAACACGATTGTCTGGAGCCACCCCTCCCTGCAGTGGTACCTTTCGGACCCGAGCCTCCCCAGCTCCCAGCAAATCTCGTCCCTGTTCTCCGACACGGCGATGACGACCGCACTCTACAACAGCATCGTCATCGGCTTGGCCGTTACCGCGATCTCCCTCGCGATCGGGATGCCCGCAGCGCTCGCGATTGTTCGGTACCGGTTCAGCTCGAAACCGTTCCTCAACCTCATGCTGTACACGGGACTCATGATCCCGAGCATCATCCTCGGGCTGTCCCTGCTCGTCTTCATCCGGCTCGTCGACGACCTCTATCTTTGGCCTTATCTCGGAGCCACGTGGGACTTCGGGTACGCGTCGATCATCGTGGGCCACGTCACCTTCTGCATCCCCATCGTCATCGTCGTGCTGATCGTGAGCCTGCGCGAATTCGATCGCTCGATGGAGGAGGCCGCAATGAATCTGGGGGCGAACGAGATCACGACGTTCTTCCGGGTCACGATTCCGAACATCATGCCCGGGATCGTCTCCGCGGCGCTCCTCGCCTTCACGTTCTCGTTCAGTGAAGTCGTCGTCACGCTCTTCTTGACCGGAGCCGGGATCCAGACTCTGCCGATTCTCTTTTGGGCGAAGCTGTCGAAGCAGATTCCGACGCCCGAGCTCAACGCGGCATCGACCTTGATCATTGGGCTATCCATCGTCTTCGTCTTGTTGGCCAATAAAGTGCAGCGCGGCGGCACATTGTTCCGATTCTGAGATGCCGACGGGCGGCACAACGGGTTGCGGCGTGCTTCCCTACGCATGAATGCCAGGAAACCGGCACCCGCCGCCGAAAACCGCGGGAAATGCAGCGCTCGCATGGAGGAGCGGCATTCCGCCGGGCTATTTATAGCGGCTCGGCCATCCCGCATTCCTCCCAGTCGGGGAGAGGACGGAAGGCACGGCCGACGGAGGAGCAGCTCTTGCGCCTCCACCCGCTTCGGAAGCGAAGCGCGGCGGAAGAAAGACTCTTGTGATCGTGATTGCCGCCGTCATCGTTGCAGCGGCGTTGGGCGGCCTTTTCTACTATCTGTCACAGCGCGTGCCGGCTCCAGTGGCGACCCTCGATCACGTAAACGTGTCCGCCGCTCAGAGCTCGATCGATCAAGTTGCTAGTACGTCCGTCACGGCGAGAGCCATCGACTCGAATGGAGTGGACGAAACCCCAAATGCGACATTCAGCTGGGGCGCGTCTCCCGCCGCTGCGGTAAACATCAAGGCATCCGGGGTTCCGTTCACCATAACCGTGCAAGGCATTCAAGGCGGGGCGGTGACGCTGAGCGCGTCGGCCGTTTGGAAGGGCACCACGAAGATCGGTACCGCATCACTCACAGTCCAGGCCCTCCACTTCCAGCTCGTCGCGTCGACGGGCGCACCCCTAATCGGCCAGCCGTTCATCCTCACCGCCCGTGCGGCATATGCGAACAACACGCTCGCAACCAGCTATGCCGGGACCGTCACCTTCACGTCGGATGACCCAACGGCGGCGTTGCCGGCCAAGACCACCTTCACCCCCGGAACAGGAATTTACGTTTTCTCGAACGTCATTGTCAACAAGGCCGGCGCCGTCCACATCACCATGGTCGACACGGTCGCGTCGACGCTGACCGGAGGCGTGACGCTGACCGGAAACCGGCGGCCCAGCGTCGATTTCACAATTTCCCACAACGCGGCGGATCCACGACAAGTCTCCGTCGATGGCACCACCTCATCGGATCCGGACGGCGACGCCCTGACGTACGCTTGGACATTCGGCGATGGCGGCTCCGCCTCGGGCGCCACAACCACTCACACGTACACGAATACCTTCGAACAGGCGTATTCCATCGGACTCACCGTCACCGATGTCTACGGTGCCTCGAACAGCACCGCCAAGCCGTATCTCGCATACGTCCCGCCCACCGCGAGCTACAACGTGGAGAAGATGAATTCCTCGGGATCCGGCATCTACGTCCAGGTGAATGCGAGCGCGTCGGGTTCGAACAACGTCGGCGGAGTCCTCGTCTCATACGATTGGAGTTGGGGCGACGGCTCCTCATCGAGTACAGCCGTCAACGTGACGTACCACATCTATGCGTCGAGTTACAACAACGTGCAGGTCGTCTTGGGCCTAACGGTGCACGACAATTACAGCCTTTCGGGGGCCGTCTCGAAGAATGTGCTCGTTACGGTCAGCGCCGTGCCCCCGGTGGCTCAGTTCACCCAGTCGATTAACAACAATACGCGAACGGTCTCGGTGGACGGCAGCGGTTCTGGGAGCCCCATCGGCCGGACGATCGTGGCGTACAACTGGACGTGGGGAGATGGGTTTTGGTCTGGCAATCGCACAGTACCCGGAGCCTCCCACACATATACCTCGGACTCGAACTTCACGATTACCCTCACGGTGTGGGACTCGGGAACGCCGAGCCTGTCGGGGACCGCAAGTCGGGTCGCTTGGGTCCTGCAGCCTCCGTTGCCACCCTGGGTCTTCTTCAACGCAACGCGGACGTTGATGCACGTCGCGGTGGACGCGTCCGCCACGACGGACCCGAACAACAATATCGCGACGTACACTTGGAACTGGGGAGACGGCACGTCCTCCGAAACCCACGCCGTGCCGACCGCCAGCCACGACTACACTGTCACGGGCGCCCATTTGATCGGATTGACCGTGACCGACGCGACGAACCTCCACAACTCGACGGCCCATTACGTGTCCGTCGCGACCGCGACGCTGGACTACCGCTTCTATGACTTCTTCAATGTGCCGTACGGCCAGTGGTGGGACTATCGCACGACGATCGGCACATATGGGGACATTCCGCCGGACGCCAACTGTTTCAACTCGACATCCGGCACCCTGTTGGTTTCCGGGAAGCCTCTGTGCGCCACGAACGCGAACCCGAACCTCCCCGCGTCGGAAACCTATCCGTACACGAACTGGTATCCGCTCCCGGGGAACGTCAAATGGAACAACCCGGGCAACGACCCGCTTATCTACGCACCGTACCGGTTCAACGCGACGGCGGTCGACGCGCCCGGATACAACCTGTCCGAGCCCGTCTACCTCCCGGTGAGGAACTACGCGGCGCCAACTGGGCAGCAACTGAAGATCAACTGGTATCTCCAGTACCTCGACTCCCCGACGGATCAGGCGCTCCGGTCCCAGGGCTGCGGGGTCTACGATTCCACGGTCGCCAGCTCCGGCTTCGACGGCTTCATCCTCTGGAGTCGAATCAACGTGACGACGGATCTCGCTGAATCGAAACGGATCTTCGGCATCCCGCTCAATTACACGGCCCAGAATGCCCAGTCTTGGTGGAATACCAACACGAAGGCGGGCTATGCGAACTTCGGAGCCCTTGAGACGTGGTTCGGCGTTAACACGGGCGGAAACCCCGCGGACGGCGGCTGGTTCGCGAAGGAGGGGAACGGGAAGTACGACGTCTACAGCTCCTTCCAATATTCCTACACGCCCTTCTGCACG
>DASWGO010000117.1:0-3027 GCA_036393695.1 Thermoplasmata archaeon | reverse complement strand
CCCTGATGCGCCAGATCACGATCCCGCTCATCTTGATCTCTTTCCCCGTCCGAGGGATGCCAAGAAAATCTGCCTCATGGGTGCCGTATCCAGTGATCCTCGCCACGACTTTGTCACCCTCGGCGATCAGCTCGTCAACGGTATGATACCCCGGCGTGGCGCGTTTGAAGAGCATGAACGCTTGCTTCAGGCCTTTGAGGTCGCCCGATACGCCCGGCAACGGATCATGGGAAACGAAGTCCTTCGCGAAAAACTCCTCCAAGACGTCGGGGTCCCCCTTGTCGACCGCTTCAAAGTAACGGCGTATGAGAGCCTTGTTCGCTTCAGCTGTCACCGGCGTCCTGCCCTCCCGCTCCTTCGATATGCTTCCGGCCTTAACGAAGTTTCGGCCCGATTTGCCCCAAGCGCTCATGAATCTCGGAGGCCTCATCGTGATCAGTGCCAAATCGACAATCACCCAGATGGAGGCGGAGTCTCGATCGCCGCGCAAGTCGCGTCGAAGTCCCAGAATCCTGTGGGCTTCGCGGTTTTCGCCCTCAGGTGATCGAGGTGGCCGGCTTTCGCGAGGAGGTTCACGATCCACGCGGTGTAGGCGGGCGATCCCGTGGCGCCGGGCGAATTGTAATTTACCACGTGGAACGAGTGCGGCCCGGGAATCTCGATCGCCTCCTTGACGAAGTTCCCGTGCGGGTCGACGACCTGGGCACGCACGCCCGCGGTCCCCGGTCGCGTGAGGTATTTCATGTGAAGGGCGGGGAGGAATTCTTGGACGCGCTTCGCCATCGCCCGCTTCGAGATCGAGGAGGCCCATTCTTCCGTCGCGAGCATCACGAAGTCCGGATTGATGAGGGCCGCGAGTTTGTTTCCGAGGGGGCGCTCGAGCAGTTTCTTTACGGCCTCCGCCGGGTCATCGAATAATCCATGGTACGTGTACGGACCGGGGACCGGGACCGCGTTGGGGCCGATCTCCCGCCGTCCGTCCGCGCGGACGATCCAGTGCGGGTCGAGGAACGGGAGTTCCGGATGTCGCGGGACGGGGTAGATGTTCCGGCCGCATAGATAATGCCATTCCGCGCCGACCTCCCAGTATTCTCCGCGGAAGTGGAGGTCCGTGAACTCGAGGCCGACGCCGAGGGCGTGCGCGATGTCGATTGAGTGGCCCCCCGCGGCGTTGATCAGAAATCGTGTCCGCAACGATTCGTCCGACTGGCTGGCCCTCACTCGAATCTGTTCTCGGGAATCCACATAGATGCGGTCCGACGCGGTTTCGAGCACGAGTCGGACCTCGATGGTGTCGTCGGTCGGGGTGAGCGACACGACGTTGGCTCCCAGGAGGAACTTCGCCCCCGCGCGCTCCGCGTCCTCCCGCAGCCCTTGCGTGAACGCCTGATAGTCGACGGCCGTGTCCGTCTTCGACCAGATCGCGCCATGGCAGCGGACGTTCGGCTCGAGGCGTCTCACATCCTCCGCGGTCAAGAGCTCGAGTTCGTCCTCTCCCATCCCGTTCGCGAGGCCCCAATCCCGGTATTTCTCGAGACGGGACACCTGATCCGGATGAACCGCGACTTCGAACGTGCCGACGGGCAGCCACGGCAAGCCGCGTTCGGCCGCGAACGCCTTCCACATCCCGTACGCGGCTTGAGCGGACCGCGCGAAGACCTTTCGCCCGACTGGGTCCAGGTAGAAGGGTCGATGCACGACGCCGGTGTTCCGGCGCGAGGTGTGCATCGCGACTTGCGATTCCTTCTCGAGGACGGCGATGCGACCGTCATACCGGTTCGCAAGCCAGTACGCGAATGAGGTCCCGAGGATCCCACCACCGACGATCGTGACGTCCCAGGGCTCCATGGTGCGATTTCGTGGAACATTCCGGAGTTTATTATGTCTGTGTACTTGCCGAGGAAAAAAGGAGCAGCTCACCGTCCGATCTCGATCCGGACGGGTCCGATGGTCCAGTCGAACGAGACCGTCGGATCCGCGATGCGCCGCTCCAGCTCCCGGTGAGGCCCGAGGCCCAGGCCGACGTCGTCCTTCACGATGCTGTTGTCCAGCATGCACGGTTCCGCCGCCTCGTTCAGGCCGATTGTGGCGTAGCCGATCCGTGTACGCTGCGACCTCGACTGCCGCAGCATCCGGTGCAAGAGCTCTCCGTGTTCGGCAGCTCCCGATTCGACGATGCTCCCGGATCGGATTCGGAACCATGGGCGGACGATCGCATGTCCGGCGAATGGAATGGGGTCCGTCCCACGAATCTCTCCGTTCACGGATTCCGGGCGGACGGCTAACTCGAGACGGCCCGCGGGCAAGGCCGTTCGAACGAATCCGCGGCGGATGTCCTCGGCGCTGATGATGCCGTCACTCACGATCGGTACGATGGCTTTCGTCTCGAACCGCAGGTCGGTCCCCGCATCCGAGTCGATGTGGACCTTCTTCCGACCCCGGAGCGCGCGAGCCAGCGCGGTGCCCTCTCGCTGGATTTCTTTCAAGTCCACGGCGAGCGCCTCGTGGTAGCTGCGGGACCAGTTCTCGTAGTCGAGGCCGTAGGTCTCGGCGCGCTCCGGCGTGAGGCGACCAATCGGCAGGTCGATGTCCCGGACCCGCCGCTTCCTTCGCGGTTCGTGCTGCCGGTCGCCCCCCAAACTGTTCGCCTCGAACTTCTCGGGTGGGATGTCCCGCATGCGACGCGCGTCCGCGGGTCCGCCGAGGTAGATGTGCGCCGTCTCCGTCTCGGCGAGCGCATGCTCGATCGGGGAGGCCGCGCTCAGCCACTTCGTCGATAGCTCGTGCATCGAGGTGAACCACATATCATCCGTCATGAGGGTGAGGTGCGTGTCGCTCCCGGCGCGGCGTGCTTCGAGGGCCAGCGCTTCCGCGAGCGGGATGGTGGGCGGATAGGTGTAGATCGTGAACACGTCCTTCCACCCTAGACGAAGGGAGGTGCGGACGACCTGGCGGGCGAGCGGAATCCACGATTCGAACGGAGGAGAGGGCGGTTGCCGGGTCTGAAGGGCCATGGATTGCCGAATC
>DASWGO010000116.1:0-1926 GCA_036393695.1 Thermoplasmata archaeon | reverse complement strand
TCTGTTTCGTGACCAGCTCGAGGACCTTCTGCGCCTTCACGAGTTTCTCGCCGGCCTCGCCGACGCCGACGTTGACCACGACCTTCTCGATCCGGATGTCGCGCATGCCCGCCATGGTCCCACCTAGAGCGCCGACACCTCGGGCGTCTTGATCGACGGGGCCTCTTTGCCGACGACGAACACCTTGCCCGCGTCCGTCGAGAAGCCCTCGGTGAATGTGACGATGTTCGCTCGCGGGTTCCGGGTGCGCTGGACCTCGAGCACGTGCGCGATCTCCCCGACGTGTTGGCCGCCCGTCACGAGCACCGGCGCCCCCTTGCCGAGCTCGTAGTGCTCGACGACCTTCTGGTCCGGGACGTGGACCTTCAGCGTCGCTCCGGTCTTGTATGCGTCCTTCTCGAGGAGGACATTCCGCCCGTCGTGGAGATTCAGCTGCGTCTTGCCGCGGCGGACCGTCGTCTTGTCCTCGACGCGGCACAGCTTCCAATTCGCGTCCGCCTCCTCGATCGGCACCAGGGCCATTTTGCCGCGTGTGTTCACGAGCATTCGGTAGTGTGCCTTCGTCACCGCGAAGGAGAGGACGTCCATCAGGCCGACCGGAAACTTCGGATCCGTGATGGGGCGGCCGTCGACGAGGACGCCGCGGTCGTTGAGGATGTGTCGCGCCTCCCGGGCCGTCGCACACACCTTCAGCATGTCTCTCAGGATCAGGCCGATGGGCACGCTCGCATCAATCGGGTGCGGCCCGGGCGACGGCTTCACGACCCAGAAATCCGTCTTTCGCGGAATCGTCCAGCTGCGGGGAGCCGGCAACCGCTTCAGGTGCTTCTTCACGATCGACTCACTCCTCGAACTTGCGCCGCCGCCACGGATCCGTGTCGTCCATCCGGACGATCAGGAGGTTCGACGCATGCAGCGGCCGGGCCACTTTCTTCTCATCCACTTTCTCGATCGTGATTCCCTCGATGACGACCGTGCCGTGGACGCGGTCGACGGAGACGACCTTTCCCTCCTTGCCGCGGAAGCCGCCTCGCATGATGCGGACCGTGTCGCCTTTCCGGACCGGAAGGGCGCGCGGGAGATGGACCTTCGACTTGTCGTGGATCTCCGGCGCGAGGTGGGACGATGCCATGATGCGCTTCGTATGGAGCGGCGCGTTCGCCGCTCGCTTCCGTTGGGTCCGGGGTTTCGTGCTCGTCATTCGGAATCCTCACACGATCATGCTCGCCGTCGCGGCGACCCGCGGCCAACGTTCCGCGGCCTCGCGAGCGACGGGGCCTTTAATGTCCGAGCCCTTGACCTCGCCTTCCGGGGTCACGATCACACACGCGTTGTCCTCGAATTGGACCATCATCCCTTCCGGCCGTCGAAACGGTCGGCGCTGGCGGACGACGACGGCGTTCATCACCTGCTTGCGCGTTTCCGGCGTCCCTTTCTTGACCGTGACGACGAGCAGGTCCGCAATCCCCGCGCTCGAGAGTCGGTTGCGGACGCCTCGATACCCCTTGACCTCGATGATCTCGACGATCTTCGCGCCGGTGTTGTCGATGCAATCGAGGCGCGCCCCCTTCGGCAAGCCGCGCGTCTGCCGTCCGGGAAGGCCCTTCATCCGGCGACCCCCTGGTTGTGAATCGCGACAAAGTGCACCGTCTTCCCCAGTGGCCGGCATTCCATGGCGAGGACGCGGTGGCCGATCTGGAGGCCGAGGCAGGGTGGCGCGTGGACGTTCATGCGGTGCGTCCGCTTCTCGTAGCGCTGGTATTTCCGAATGAACCGCAGGGACTGGCGCTCGATGACGACCGTGTTCTGCATGCGGGTCGATACGACGACACCTTCAAGCGTCTGACCGCGAACGGACAGGCGACCGTGGAACGGGCACTTCGCATCCGTGCACGACTTCTCCGGCACGGGGACATCGATCCCGAC
>DASWGO010000115.1:0-2198 GCA_036393695.1 Thermoplasmata archaeon | reverse complement strand
TTGTTCACCGGCCCGAGGCCGTCCCAGGGTCGGAGGGTCACCGGCGTGCCATCTTTGAATCGGCCGACGACGAGTGCTCCTGCTAGAGCCTCGTCCGCCGCGAGGCGGGTCGCGAGGTCTTTCACGCCAGCGTTGAAATTCACGACGTCCTGCTGCAGTTTCCGGAAGACGAGGAAGCTCCCGAACGAATCCTCTTCGCTGGTGAACGGATCGTCGACTAGGACCAGGCCGAGCGGCGCGGACGGATCCCACGCATCGACTCCGGCTTCTTTCTCCGCATCCAGGTCCGCCTGCAGGAACAGAGGCTGACTTCGCGAGTCGACGTAGCCGAAGTGTTCGATCGGGTCGCCTCTCGCGTTCCGCAAGACGGTCCCCCGTTCGATCGTCAGGACTTCGGCAATCGCGCGCAGCCCCTCCGAGACTTCACGGGTCTTCGCCGCCAGCTCATCCGCCGAATCGTGGGAGAGGCTCACGAGGGCGTGGATCTCTCCCTGATACGGCCCTTCCCATTCGTTCGATGGGGGATCACGATTTCTCGCGATGACGGAGAACGCCCGCCGCTTCATGCCTTCGCGGAACGACTGGCCGGAACGGCCGAAGTCCTCGGGCAGCAGGCCCAATGCGCCGTAGCCCGCGGCGGAGAGCGCGAAACCGGCGACGAGTCCACCCCGCGTGCCGTGATCGTGATAATTGCCGGTCTCGTCGAGCTGTTTCCGGGCGGAGGTCACCTCCCGACGGGCGAACTCTCGGATCCACGCCCGCACCGTCTCCGGTCCCGCGGCGAACCGGACGAGGAGATGGTCCGACTCCTTCCGGCCGTGGGGTTTCAGAATGTTGCTCTGGAGGTTCTCCAGCATCTTGCGGTACTCGGACCGCGCGGGGTCGATGTACGTGTCTCGAAGGTCGACGGCCATGGCCGGCCCCGAGAAGCGTCATCTTAAAGAAAGCTTCCGAGTCAATTTTCAGTTGAGACGACCCTGGGCGACCCGCGATAGATCGTGCTACGATGGCCGAGCGTGAGCGCGATTAGCAGCTTGCAGTCCCAATCTACGTCGATGATGACTCGGTACTCACCGACCCGGAGTTTGTAGGCCTCTACCGAGCTGAGTCGAGACAGGAACCGCTTTGGGTTGGCCGTCGCATCGTCGAGCTTACGAGCGATTCGCCCTTTCGCATTCTTGTCGAGCTTGCGGTACTTCCCGGCCGCAAGTTGAGTGAATTCGACCCGGAAGGTCAGGCCTTCATCCCTCTGCCTTCAGGCGTGCCCAAGGAACCGTCTTCCCCGCTCGGACCTGTCGACGTGCTTCGAAGATCTCCTCAATTGTCCCGACGCTGAGCCGGTCCTCGAGAGCGCGCGCGAGGGCATACCGTACGAACTCGGACTTCGAGGGGAATCCCTCTTCTCGAGCGGTTTTTTCCAGGAGTCGGGCCTGTTCTTTCGTAAGTTTTAGACTGATCGTCTCCACATTCGATTGTAATACGGTAGTATTACTTAGGCCTTGTGCCTCGAGTTGGCAGGGCGTGAAGGAATCATACTCGCTCGGAGATTCTCCATGTGAGCGCTCCACACGGTGACTAACCACCTTTGGTCTATTCGCGGACTCGAATCAACCACATGTGGTCTATCTGGGTCGCGTAGGGTAGGCACCCTTAAGTGGGAGGGCCTCGTCCGGACGGACGAAGGAATTTTGAATGCCAAGCGAACTATTTGGAACAAGCGTCATCTTTGTCAAAGTGGCGCCAGGATATGTAGAGAGAACGTTGACGACCCTCCGCGCCAAGCCGAACGTGGCGAAGGCCGAGGCCGTCTTTGGGCGCCATGACATCGCCATTGCGGGCGGCTTCCGGAACACGGACGAGCTGCGCGCATTCGCGTCCGAGGTCCAAGCATGGGACCACGTCCGCGGATTCCGGAGCTATCCGGCACTCCAGGACTGGACCCAGAAGAAGACCGACGGGCACGCAAGCAACGCGTACCTCCTCATTCGCTCGAACGACACGCAGAAGACGATGAGCGAGTTGAAGAAGGTCCCCGAGATCCAGGAGATCATCGGCACGACCGGAGATTCGGACATCGTGGCCCGCATCAGCGCGGACCCCCGCGAGAACCTCCTCGAGTCCGTCGTGACGAAGGTCCAGGGCATGCCCGGCGTGCTCTCGACCGAGACGCTCCCGGCGTTCTCGAAGTACTGAATCAA
>DASWGO010000114.1:0-6499 GCA_036393695.1 Thermoplasmata archaeon | reverse complement strand
GCGATCGCGCAGGCGCTCCTCCACGAGCCCGAACTCCTGATCCTGGACGAACCCACGTCCGGATTGGACCCGCGGGGCATGGCCGAGGTCCGCGACGTGATCAAGTCGCTGAAGGGCGAAGGCCGGACGATCTTCATGAGCTCCCACCTCCTCGGCGAGGTCCAAGAAGTGTGCGACGACGTCGCGCTCCTGAATCATGGCGAACTGCTGATCCACGGTTCCGTCCGGGATCTCTCGCGGGGCGCGGACACGTCGACCTTTCAGACGACTTTCCTCCGGTCGCCGACGCCGCAAGACCTCGAGGCGCTCGGAACCGTCCCGGGGGTCGTCGAGGTCAAGGCCGAAGGCGACTCGACGGTCGACTTGCGGATCTCCGGCGGGGAGGAGGGGCAGGCGCGTGTCCTCGAGGCGATGGTCTCGCGCGGGCTGAAGGTCCTCACGTACCGACCCCTCGGCTCGTCGCTCGAACAGCTCTACCTCGACCGTATCCAGGAGTCGGATCGCTTATGACCGCGAGTCCCTTCGGTCAAGTCGTCACCGTCGCGAGTTATGAGATTCGCAAGTACATCCGCGGCCGACGCCTCCTGGGCATCCTGATCCTCGTCGGGCTGATCATCGGACTTTTCCTCGGGCTCCCGCCGGCCCTCGGCACGCCGTACGCTTCGAACCCGAACGCGTTTGTGTCCACGTTCGCCACGTTCACGGGTCTCCTCGTGGTCCTCAGTGGCGTCCTCTTCGCGGCGGACGCGCTGGTATCAGAGCACGAAAAGCGGACGGGCTACTTCCTGTTCCCCAACCCCGTTCGGCGGGAGGTCCTCGTCGTCGGTAAGATCACCGCGAGCCTGATCGTCTCGGCCGCCGTCATCTCTCTGTACTACGGCGCCGCCGCGATCGCCGCATTGATCGTCACGAAATCCTTGACGTGGGATGTCGGTCTCTCGTATCTGTACGCGCTCTCGTACATGACCGCGGTCGTGGGGGTCGCGTATGTCGTTTCCGCGACGTTGAAGAGCACGGTCGCGGCGACGGTCTTGACGTTCTTCCTGTTCACCCTCATTTTCGGCATCGTCGGGGCCATCCTCCCGCGCGCGAAGATCGACCCTTGGTTCATCCCGACGTCGGCGTCCGGGATCATCTCGAACGTGCTCGGGGGTACCGCGGTGCGGCCGGGACCTGGAGGCCCGGAGAGCGTCGGGTTCATTCCGGATCCCGTGACCTCCATCCTCGTCTTCGCGGCGTACGCAATCGTGGGCGGGGTCCTCGCGATCCTCTGGTTCCGACGGAGGGAGCTCTCCTCATGAGCGGCCCGGAGAAGTTCGGCGGTTTCTTCCACTTCTTCGGAAAGGGCGACTTCAAAGGGCTCGTCCTGCACCTGCTCGAGGAACGCCCGATGCACGGCTACGAGATCATCAAGGCGATCGAGGAACGGTACCATGGATTCTACAAGCCGAGTGCCGGGGCGATCTATCCGGCCTTGCGGGCGCTCCTGCGCAAAGGATACCTCTCCTTGAGCGGCGAGGAACGGCGCAAGACGTATCGGATCACCCGGGAGGGCAAGGCGTATCTCCGGAGCCGCCGCAAGGAGATCGAGGAGCGCTTCCGCGCCTTCGAGTCCGCGGTCGGTCCCGAGAGAGCCGCGCTGTTCCGAGAGTTCCGGGCCACGGGGAAGCTCCTCCGCACGAACATGGGCGAGGTCACGCCAAAGCAAGCGAACGAACTCCGCAAGATTGTGATCGAGATGCGAGAGAAAGCAATGCGGATCCTTTCGAAGTGATTGAGGTGGTGCATGCGAGTGATGCGATCGTTACGGAAGATCTCACGAAAGTCTATGGCAAGCTGACGGCCGTCGACCATGTCAACGTGAAAGTCGCTTCCGGGACCGTCTTCGGGCTCCTCGGTCCGAACGGTGCCGGGAAGACGACGATGATCAAACTGCTCACGGGCCTGACCGACATGACGGAAGGCGAGGCGTGGGTCGCTGGATTCGACGTTCGTCGGGATCCGATGCATGTGAAGCAACGGATCGGTTGGGTCGCCTCCGAGGTCATCCTCGACGACGACTTCACGGCCTGGGAGAACCTCTGGCTGCAGGCGAAGCTGCAGAGCCTCCCGGAGTGGAAAGAGCGCGCGGGGGACCTCCTGACATACTTTGAACTCAACGACCGGCGCAAGGATCGAGTGAAGACCTTTTCCACGGGCATGCGCAAGAAGCTCGAGATCGCGTTGGCGTTGCTGCATCAACCGGAGGTCGTGTTCATGGACGAACCAACGATCGGCCTCGATGCGAACACGCGGCGGATGCTTTGGGACCTCATCACCGGCGTGAACAAGGAATTCGGGATCACGGTACTGCTCACGAGTCACTACATCGAAGAGGCGGACGCACTCTGCCAGCAGATCTCGATCATCGATCACGGCAAGATCGTGGCGTCGGGATCTCCGTCGGCCCTCAAGGCGCGGGTCCAATCGGACTTCATCGAGCTGGAGACGAGCGAGGCGGTCGACGACGCTAAGCTCCGTTCGATCCCGGGCGTGACCGGAGTGCGGAGCCAGGGGAAGACTTGGATCCTGCAGGTCTCCGCGGCGGAAGAGGTCCTACCGCACATTTTCTCGACCCTGAAGACGGATGACATCCGCCGCATCAACGTGGAAAAGCCGAGCCTCGAGACCGTGTTCCTCGATATCACCGGGAAGCGGCTCGACCAGGCCGGTTCCGACGTTCCCGATTACCGCAAGTTCTACGCGACGATGCGGAGGGCGCGGCGATGAGTACCGAGACGAAACACATCCGCATCGCCTCGCGGCATCTCGATTCCGCTTCGCGAAGTGTGAGTCAACGGAGTCAGTTCGTCGGTTTGTACGCCCGCGAAGTCCTCCGGACGTTCCGCAATCCCTGGGTCCTCGTCATCACGTTCGTCCAGCCGTTCATGTGGCTCGCGTTCTTCGGCAGCAGTTTCAGCGGTGCCTCGCCGGCGCTCGTGCAGCAAATCTTCCACACGAGTAGCTACATCGCGTTCCTGCTCCCCGGGGTCCTGGCCACCTCGATGCTGACCGTCGGGATGTTCGGCTCGATGAGCACAATCCAGGACAAGCGGTTCGGATTCATGAAGCGTATCTTGCTGACGCCGACGACGAAGTCGACCGTCTACCTCTCGAAGGTTCTCGGATCGACGACCCGTGGGCTCGTGCAGGTCCCCGTGATGATCGCCGCGGCCGCCGTCTTCGGCGTGACCTTCGCGGGAAACCCGCTCATGTGGGCGGGCTGGATCCTTGGGATCTTCCTCCTCGGCCTCGGCATGTCGTGCTTCTTCCTCGCCGTGACGGCCTCGAGCACCGACTGGCAGACGCCCGGCGTGATCTCGAACTTCATCACGATGCCCCTCATGTTCGCGAGCGGCGCGCTCCTTCCTTTGGCCAACTTCCCATCGTGGATGCAAGCGATCGCGAGCGTCAATCCCGTGTCGTTTTCCACCCTTCTGGGGCGAGGGATCGTGGTCTTCAACACGGCGGACTGGTCGTACCTCGGATACCTGGCAATCTTCGCGACCGGGATGCTCGTCGCGGGGACCGCCGTCGCGAGCCGTTACCTGAAGGCCGAGTGAGGCGCGGGTTTCAAACGCGTCGGTCCGCCGGCCCGAACTAGGCCGGCGAGATGTTTTGGTTGTGCCGGAACACGTTCTCCGAATCGTATTTCGCCTTGACCTCACACAGCCGGTCGTAGCTCTGGCCGAAATTCGCTCGAACCCGATTCATGTCGTCCCCTGCCGCGAAGTTGATGTAGCCGCCCTCCTGGGCGTGGGGCGCGAGGGCTTTGTAATAGTCTCTCACCCATCGGGTGTTGGCCTCGTTCTGTGCCGGATCGGGCCACATGCCGGCGATGACCATCGCGTACTTCGCGTCCCGGTGACCGAACGCCGTGGCGTCGGATGGTACATCGTGGACCGCGCCATTGATCGGGTAGATGTGCATCGTTGAGTTGACGACCGGGACTTTGGGCCCGTTCGCGAGGTGCGCTTCGATGGCACCGTCCGAGAGCTCCTTGGCGAAGACGGCCTTCCAGTAGTGTTGCAGCCCGGGAGGAACGAGTCCGTCGAACGCACCGTTCAGCGCCGGGTACGGCATCGGCCCGACATGCGCCGCGACGACGTCTGCCGCTCCTCGGAGGGGGGCCAATGCTTCCTCCGCATCGGATGGTGCGCCGGTCCAGCACGTCACGAGGACGCACAACGTATCCCCGTGTCGGTCTTCCGGGATGAAGGGAAGCGGCGGTGCGATTTGCCAAGCAAAGAAGGCGCCGAGTTCTCGCGGCGCACGAGAGATGTACTCGTCGAAGGTGCGCATCACCTTCTCCGCATCTTCTTTCTCGAAAAACATCGGACCTCCGACGATATTCTTGAGAGGTTGGAGCTTGTACTGGAAGCTCGTCACCACGCCGAAGTTGCCGCCCCCGCCGCGCAGCGCCCAGAAGAGATCCCGGTTTGCATTCGCGTTCGCCGTGACGAACGAGCCATCCGCCAGGACCACGTCGGCGGAGATGAGGTTGTCCAGCGACAAGCCGGCACCACGAGTCAGGTATCCGATGCCACCGCCCAAGGTGAGTCCGGCGATGCCCGTCGTGGAGATGATTCCACCCGTCGTCGCCAGCCCGAAGGCGTGCGTCGCATGATTGAAGTCGCCCCACGTCGAGCCGCCTTCGGCGCGAACCGTCTTCGTCGCGGGGTCCACGCGGATCCCCCGCATGCGGCCGAGGTCGATCACGAGCGCATCGTCCGCAGTGCCGAAACCGGGCACACTGTGGCCGCCGCCCCGGATCGCGACGGCCAAGCCCTCAGCGCGAGCCGCCTTCACGGCGGCCATGACGTCCGCGACCCCGGTGCACCGAACGACGACCGCGGGCCGCTTGTCGATCATCGCGTTGTACACTCTGCGCGCCTCGTCGTACCGGCCGTCGTTCGGCAGGATGACGTCCCCGCGCACCGACCCCTTTAGCTCCGTCGCCACCTTCTCATTCATCATAGGAACCCTCCCCCTCGCAGGGACGGCCCAGTATCGCCGCGACTCCTTTAACGCTTCGGTCTTTCCTGAATCGTGCGGTCTCGAGTCGTGTCGGCGTCCGTTTCGGCCTCCCCCGCGGGGCGACGCGCTCGTGAAGAAAGGCCTCCTGGAACTGGCGCCCCATCATCGACACGTCCCGCAAGCCGGGCTCATCGTCCACCCCGGTTACGTGAACGTCGAGAAGCGCGCGGACCTGCGGAGGATCCGCGCCCCCGGCCTCGCTCTCGTCTGGACTCACTACGATCCGCCCGCTGCCGCGATCGTGGGCCGGGCCGCGACCTATGCGGAAGGGCACGAGGTCGAACGGCACCTGCGCGAGTCGCCGGGCGCGAGCGGTGGAAGAAGCGAGGACAGGAAACCTGAATATACCTCCCTCCTGATACGGATGAGATCCCGAAGAGGGAGACGCCGACTTTTCGCGACGCTGCGGGATCACGTGGAGGAACATCAATGCCAAAGATCACGAAGTCGGTAGAGGTGGGCGCGCCGGTGGAGAAGGTCTTCGAGATGTTGGACAACCCGGAGAATTTTCCGGTCTACGTCCCGAACGTCACGAAAGTCAGCAACATCCGCCGGAGCGAGAAGCGATTGGGCGACTCGTTCGACGTCGTCTACTCGATGATGGGGATGGAGTTCCCCGAGACGTTCACGTACAGCGAGTACGCGAAACCCAAGCGGTTGGCCGCGCGGTACGAAGGCCGGATGACGGGCTCAATGGGCATTACTCTTGAGCCGAAAGGCAGCAAGACGCTCGCGACCCTGGATGTCAACTACGAGGTCCGCCCCGGGCCGTTCGGGAAGATCGCGAACAAGCTGCTCTTCGAGCGAATGAACGAAAAATCCGCGGATCGGATGTTGGAAAACATCAAGATGGTCATCGAAGCTACGAAGTGACCGAGGAGTAGCGCCTGGCTCCGGCTCTCCGGTGGACGTGTAGAACCGAGGGGTAATCGCATCGGAGCCGGAGCTCGTCGATCGATCAAGGAGGCTCATCAAATCGGAGTTCGCGCCGAGGGGGGCGCGTTCGAAGTTCCCGAATCCTGCATCGCGCGGGAGGAGGTGACATGATGACGAAGCAGAAGACGTTGGAAGACATCAAGGGGACGCTCGGATTTGTTCCGGGCTTCTTCGAGGACTTCAAGTGGGACGAGCTCGCCCTAAGCGGAGGCTGGGAGCTGTTCAAGAAGTTCGAGCTCAGCGAGACGAACATCCCGCTGAAGTACAAGCACCTGATCGCGTTGGCGGCGGCCGGAGCGGTCAAGTGCCCTTACTGCACGAAATTCCACACGGCAGCGGCGGAGCTGTTTGGCGCAACGGAGACAGAGCTTCAGGAGACGGCATACACCACTTCGCTCGTGGGATACTTCAGCAACTACCTCCACGGTCGACGGTATCCGCTCGAGAAGTTTGACGAGGAACTGAATCATATCGTCAAGAACTTCCA
>DASWGO010000113.1:0-1537 GCA_036393695.1 Thermoplasmata archaeon | reverse complement strand
GAAGGACCGCCAGCAGCACCGGCTCCTGGTCGAGCTGGAACCGGAGATCGGCGTGGCCTACACGAAGATCGTCACCATCTCGACGGACGGCCTGCTCGAGCTCAACGAGATGAGGAACGGTGTCGGCGCTCACTGGCCCTTTCTCTCTGATGTGGGGCGCAAGATCCAGAAGGATCTCGACATCGCGGAGTACACCGACCCGCAGCACAACCCGATGATCCCGCACACGATCTTGCTGGCGCCTGGGCTCGTGATCCACAGCATTTACAACGGCTACTGGTACTGGGGCCGCCCGTCGAATGACGACCTCCGACGCGACCTGCGCGCGATCACGCAGAAGGTGCGTCCGGATTGGGACCTCGGCGTGCCGGGTATGCGTGAGGCCTGGGAGCGCGGCGAAAAGGGAAACTTTTGGCCGTACGGGCGCCCGTTCAAGGAAGTCCTGGCTGAGGCTTCGTAATCGAGCTTGGCGACGAAAACCACCGATTTGCAGCGATTTCGGGCGGAGAAGGACGATTTCTTCGCGCACGACCACCGGGCCCCTCTGACACACGAGCAGCAGCACGGATTCGATGGGCTGAAGTACTTCGCGGAGAACCCGCACCTCGTGATTCGCGCCAAAATCGACCGCGCTGTGCAGTCCGGAGAGGTGCGAATGGCGACGACAAATGGCCAAGAGCAGGTCTACCGGCGTTTCGGGATCGTCCACTTTCAGGTCGATGGCGTCGACACACAGGTGACGCTCTATGCGTCCGCAGGCTCGCACGACCTTTTCCTGCCCTTTCGCGACGCGACGTCGGGGAAGGAAACGTACGGAGCCGGCCGCTACCTCGAGCTGCACGCACACGGTGACGAGGTCGTGATCGACTTCAACTACGCCTACAACCCGAACTGTGCGTACAACCCGGAGTGGGATTGCCCGCTGCCGCCCCCAGAGAACTGGCTGAAAGTTCCGATCCGGGCCGGCGAGAAGGCGTTTCCAAGCACCGCCGTACACTGATCCGACGCCTCGAGATGAGGGCGACCCGATGAACCCCGAGACGCAACCCGTTCCGATCACGGTGGCGCTGGAGCGCGTCGGCGCGAAGGCGGAGGAACAGGACTTTGCGGGCGCATTTCCGATCCTGGATGACGCTCAGGTCGCGAAGCTGAGTCGTTATGGGATCGAGGAAAGCGTTCCGGCCGGCCTCGTGCTCTTCCGGGAGGGCGAACGAGGATCCGACTTCGTGGTGGTTCTGTCGGGCAATGTGGAAGCCGTTGCGCATTTCGGGGACTCGGCGGAGACGACCAGCACCGCCTTCAATCCCGGACAGTTCGTCGGCGTCATGAACATCCTGAGCAATGAGGGCGCTTACGTGACGGCGACTGCGAGGGTCCCCAGCCGAGTCCTTCGGATACCCCTCGATCAGCTCCGGACCGTCATCGCCGAGGACATCACGCTGAGCGAGATCGTCATCCGGGCGTTTCTGCTGCGGCATTCCCTGCTTCTGCGTCTTGGCACAGGACCGAAGGTCATCGGATCTCGATTCAGCGAGTC
>DASWGO010000112.1:0-10915 GCA_036393695.1 Thermoplasmata archaeon | reverse complement strand
GCCGGCGTTCTGGAACGCGCCCCACAGAGCGCCCTTCACGGCCCGGTCGATCTTCGCGTCCGGGAGGACAATCTGCGGATTCTTGCCGCCGAGTTCGAGCGTCGTCGGCACAATTCGATCCGCGACGACGCGGAGGAGCTGCTTCCCGGAGTCCGTGGACCCCGTGAAGGTGACGGAGTCGACGTCCGGATGCGCCGCGAGGGCGCCGCCGACCTCCCGGCCGGGACCCGTCACGACGTTCACGATCCCGGACGGGAAGCCCGCCGCAGTCGCGAGCTCCCCGAGCTGGAGAGCAGTGAGCGGGGTCAGGGTGGCCGGCTTCAACACGACCGAATTGCCTGCGGCGAGCGCGGGCGCCACCCCTCGGGACGCGAGGAGTAGAGGATAGTTCCAGGGAGCGATGTGGGCCGTCACGCCGAGCGGCTCGCGCAAGGTGTAATCAAACCGAGCGCCGGGGACCGGGATCGTGTCGCCCTGAATTTTATCTGCCACTCCAGCATAATATTCGAACAACTTGTAGACGTACGCGATGTCGCCTTTCGCTTCGCGCAACGGCTTCCCGACGTTTTGGGACTCGAGCCGCGAGAGCTCGTCAAAATGATCCCGCACTTGCTGGCCCAAGAGCCAGAGCAATCGTCCCCGTTTGCTCGGATCCATCTCGCGCCACTCCGGGGATTCGAAGGCGGTCCGCGCCGCTTCGACCGCCGCGTCGACATCGTCCTTCGTCCCGGACGCTACGCGGGCGATCGGTCGATTCGTCGCGGGATCGATCACCTCCGCGGTCTGCTTCGAGGACGCGGGGACCGTCTTCCCGGCGATGTAGAGGCCGTGGTCGCGAACTTCCATCGTCGTTCCGCGCCCACCATCGGGCGGCGGACTATAAGCGTGTGGCTTTCCCTGCTCTACACCGGTGGCCTCTTATTCCGTGCATCCATTGCGAGGGCGCGAGGACACCGTGCCGGACGTCGTGCGCGTGAGCCGCACGCTTCCATGGCGGGAGGCGGCGAAGGAGTCCGACTCGCTCCGTCCGTTGCTCTTGGATCAGTTCCGGCATGAGGACTTTCGCGGAAAGCTCGTCTTGGACGTCGGCACCGGCGAAGGGCGGCTCGCATTCGTCGCCGCCTCGACCGGCGCTCGCGTGGTCGGCGTGGACCTCGACCGCACGAAGCTCATGCATGCGCGCGCGTACGCGGGCGTCCGGAATATTCCGCATGTCGAGTTCGTCCTCGGCGACATCGACAAGACGCCTTACCATGAATTCGCCCGCGACCCGATCGATGCGGTCATCAGCAACCTCTGCATGTCGCCGGAGATCGTCTGGCATTCGTCCCGGGCCCTCCGTCCGGGAGGGACGTTCATCTTCTGCTGCCATCACGGGGACCACTGGAAGGAGACCCGACGGGGTTCCCAATGGGCCTTCTACGAGGACGCGATGACGGACTTGCTCGACGACAACCGCTTCGAAGTCACCTTCATGGGCGTCGACACGACCGTGGCGCTTTTCGACGCGTTGCGGGAGGTCGAGTTGTTCCTCCGCGACTCGGTCGTGCGAAAATGGGTCGAGGACGGCCGGTGGGAGGAGCTCTCGGATTCGTTCGCGCAAGGGGAGAACCACCTGACGCTCTCGTATCTGGTCGTGAAGGCGCGGAAACTCGCCGCGGCGTACCGGGCGGAATAGACAGGCGGCCCTCCGCCATTCGTAGCGCCCGTCGCGGTCGTCACAGACATCGGCAAGCTCATCTGTGCCGAGGCGATTCCCGCGCGGGGGAGCGATGTACCTCGGCGCCCACGTCTCGATCGCGGAGAGCATCGCGCTCGCCCCGGAGCGCGGCAAGGCGGTCGGGGCCGACGCGATTCAGATCTTCTCTCGCAGCCCACGCATGCTCCGAAGGACGAAGCCGATTCCTCCGGAGGAGGCGAAGGCGTTCCAGGAGGCGATGCCCGCGAATGGGATTGCGCGCGCGATCATTCACGCGAACTATCTGATCAACCTCGCAGGCCCGGACGAAAACACCCTCAACTACAGTCGCGACGCGTTCGTGGAGGAGCTCGACCGGGCGCAGATCCTCGGAGTCCGGGACGTGATTTTCCACCCGGGAGCTCACCTGGGGCGCGGCGAGGCGCACGCCATCCAGACGATCCCGGCCAGCCTGGACTGGTGCTTCGAGCATGCGAACGCCCCGGACGTGTTCGCGGTCCTGGAGAATACGGCGGGGGCGGGGACGGTCCTCGGCTATCGGTTCGAGCAGCTCGCCGAGATGGTGAAAGGCTCGGCCCATCCGGACCGCCTCGGAATCTGCATCGACACGTGCCACACGTTCGCCGCGGGCTACGACTTCCGGACGCGGGACGGCTACGAGGCGCTCCTCCGGACGATCGACGAGACCGTCGGACTCGGTCGGATCCGCGCGTTCCACCTGAACGATTCGGTGGGCGAGCTCGGATCGAAGCTGGACCGCCACGCGGATATCGGGAAAGGGAAGCTCGGGAAGGAGGCGTTTCGTTTCCTCGTGAATGAGGAGCGCTTCCGGGACCTTCCAGGCTGCCTGGAGTTCCCCGGGGCCGATGCCGGCTATCGGAGGAACCTGAAGGCGCTGCGGTCCCTCGTCACGGGGACGAACGCGCCGACGGCGGGGCCGCGTCCAAGCGGCAAACGAGCCGGTCGCGGAACCGCGTGAGGAACGCATAGAATCGGTGGACCGCTCGCATCAGGCCGGATGAGCCGCGAAGGAGACGTCCAAAGCCTGCGCCGATCGGGAACGCGCCGACCAAGGTGGGCACCGCGTCGCCGCCCGTCGTGACCTGGCCATTGGGCGCGACCATGTGCCAGGCGTCGAGCATCCGATCCTCGGGAATTCCCTTCAGCAGGCCGCGGCCCGATTGAATCGACTCGAACCGGATTCGCCTCCGGATGTCGACCGCGCGGATCCACCGGGAGAGCGCACTGCAGATCCCGCAGTCGCGGTCGTACAGGAGGACGTACGACGGGCCCGCCATCGTCTCGGAGAAAACTAGGCGGAGGTCGGCTTAAACAAACGGGTCGTATCGAGAATCCTGATCCCCAGACCGACGTTGCCGCGTGCGGGACCGCCCATGATGGTCGAGCCGTCGTCGCTCCGGAACGGGACTCGTACGGGCTCATGATCTCGGCATTCGTCCCGAGCCCCATTGCGTTCCTCTCGATGCAGAGCCTCGCGGGCGTCGACAACCGCGCCCCGTCCTCGTACAGCATGGGGGTGTCGCCTCATTCGGGCCGTCATCGTCGCGGAGAATACGGTCTTCTTCGGCAAGGCCGTTCGACTGCAGTGGACGACGCGGTGATGACCCAAGGAGTCGTCGACGTCCACAAAGCGAAACCAATCGGTCGCCTCGGAGGGACGCATACTGCCGAACGCAGGACGTCTTCGAACTCCGCCGACCGAGGATTACAGGACCCAAGGGGGCGGGCCCTACGGACGCGCGATGACAACACGGGCCCACTGGGCGCCACGGAAACGCGGCCGTGCCATGAGGTTTGCAAGAAGCATTAAGTAGGTCGAAATCCACGTAGAAGACGGGTCGGCTGTGAGGGTCGGGCGCCCGAAGCGGTGTGCACGGCCGATTCCAAATCATCGATGCATTGGGGGAGTGGAACTGCGATGAGGAGCGCCAAGGAACTCGACGCGAGTTGGAGGCAGGACGAGCGGTGGGCGGGAATCGCACGACCCTACCGGCCGGAGGACATCGTGCGGCTTCGGGGCTCGGTCGGGATCGAACGAACGCTCGCGCGAATCGGCGCCGAGCGCCTGCGGTCCCTCCTTCGCTCGGATGTTCCTGTGACCGCGCTTGGCGCGTTGACGGGTAACCAAGCGATCCAGCAGGTCCACGCGGGCCTCACGGCAATCTATCTGAGCGGCTGGCAGGTCGCCGCGGACGCGAACGACGCGGGCCAGATGTATCCCGACCAGAGCCTCTACCCCTCGGACAGCGTCCCGAATGTCGTGCGCCGCGTAAACAACGCCTTTGTTCGGGAGGACGAGAAGCAGACGGCCACCGGTGAATCGCATATGAACGGGTTCGCGCCGATTGTCGCGGACGGGGAGGCCGGATTCGGCGGTCCTCTGAACGCTTTCGAGCTGACGAAAGCGTTAATCGAGGCCGGCGCGGCCGCCGTGCACTTCGAGGATCAACTCGCGAGCGCGAAGAAGTGCGGCCACCTCGGCGGCAAGGTGCTCGTCTCGACGGGTGTCTTCCTCCAGAAACTCGTCGCGGCGCGTCTCGCGGCAGACCTGTGCGATGTTCCGACCGTCCTGATCGCACGCACGGATGCGAATTCCGCAAAGCTCATCACGACCGACGTCGACCCCCGCGACCAACCATTCATCGTCGACGCAGAGCGCACGACCGAAGGGTTCCATCGGTTTCGCGGTGGCATCGACGCATCGATCGCCCGCGGCGTCGCGTACGCGCCCTATGCCGATCTGCTCTGGTGCGAAACATCGGGTCCGGACCTCGACGAGGCCCGGACATTCGCGGACGGCGTGCACGCGCGATTCCCGGGGAAGATGCTCGCGTACAACTGCTCCTCCTCATTCAACTGGCGGAAAAAACTTAAGCGCAAGACGATCGCCGCTTTCCAGGAAGAGCTCGCGGACATGGGATACTGTTTTCAGTTCATCACCCTAGCCGGCTTCCACGCATTGAACCTCTCCATGTTCCAGCTGGCCCGAGGCTATCGGGGAAAGGGCCTGACGGCGTACGCGGAGCTCCAGGACGCGGAGTCCGATGCGAAGGCGGACGGTTACCGCGCGTTCGAGCACCAGTCGTTCGTCGGGACCGCGTACTTCGACGAAATCGCCCAAGTGATCACGGGGGGAGATGCGTCGACCCTGGCGATGGCGGGTTCCACGGAGAAGGAGCAGTTCCAGGAAGTCGGCACGAAGGCCGAACCGGTTGCATCGTCTCCCCCTCGACTGAACGCCTCGGAGACCGGCTGAACGTCCCGACTGTCAGAAGGGCAGCTTGCTCAGGCCGATCGCGAGCGGGAGCAGCGCCTCTTCCCTTCCGAGGAACTTCGCGGTCTGCAAGACCGCGTTAAGATAGCTAATCGTGTGCTCCTTCTCCCCGACGGTCCACTGACCGTAGAAGTCCACCACCGAGGCGAGGATGTCGTCCAGGGGGACGTCCGTTTCGAGAGCGCGTCGCACCGTCTCCTCTGCGGGCGGGGACTTGTACCGCAGGCTCGATTCGAGGGCAGCGATGAGGGACTGTCGGTCGGTCGACTCCGGCGGCCCAAGCCGAAGGAAGTCCGGATAGCCGAATTTCGTCGTCAGGGTGCGATACAACTTCCACAGGAGCCATGCGTTCTCGGACGGAGTGAGGTAGCGACTCGCAAGACGCGCGGCGTGCGCCTCACACAATGTGTGACCCAAGAACCCGGGCTCTGCGCTCGCGGCGAGGAGAAGCGGACGGTATGCGGCGTCGGCCTGTCCTTCGAAGGCGAGCGCCCGGAGGATCTCCTCGACCCGATCGAACTCCCAGTCTTCCAGGAGGCGGCCTAGGAGATCGACGTCGGGCTTGCCGGCGCCAGCGTTCGCGAAAATCGGGATGTCGACGGGGGGGACGCCTTGCAGACTGACGGCTTGGATGTGTCCCAAGTTCGCGAGAGGGACGAGGCCTCGCGGAATGCCGAGACTCGACGCGGCCTCGGAATATGCGACGGCCATCGCGAGATTGTGACCGAGACGTCCGAGGTCATCGAGCGACGTGCGAATGGCCAAGTGCGCCGCGGTCTCGATTCCTTGGTCGAGGCCGATCCGTGCGAGCAGCGCGGCGGCCTTCGACCCCGTGTGATCGTGGACGACCCTCCGATATGCGCGCTGCATGTCCTCCGGCGGTGCGGCGGGGATCGCCTTCGCTTCGGCGCCCACCGCGGCCGGCGTCAAGGCGCGCTTCTGCAAACTGAAATTGTAGAGGACAAGAAACCGCAGTAAGCCGAGACCTCCCGGCGGCCGCGTGAGACGGAGGAGATCGCGTCCCGCTTCGAGAGTCAACAGACCGTGCGGCGTGTGCAATTGCGGATCGTCGTGGTTCGAAACGACGAGCAAGAGCTCCTGGAGGATGGGCGCCGCGTTCGCGGGATCTTTCGCCAGGTCGTCGAAAAGGCGAATCCCTTTTTGGTGCTCGAACGTCGGGAGGAAGGCGAACAGGCGGTCGAGGTCTGCTGATGCCAAGCACCGACGGAAACGTCATGGACTTTTTTAGGTTGCGGTACCGGTGACAGGGTAACTCTTATGGGGAACCGGGACCTTCAACGGGGGTCATGCCTCTCTACGATGTCATCGTCATCGGTTCCGGCCCAGCCGGCCTGACCGCGGCGATCTACTCGACCCGGGCCAACTTGAAGACGCTCGTCATCGCCGGCGCTGTCGCGGGCGGACAGCTCATGATCACGACCGACGTCGAGAATTATCCCGGCTTCCCAAAGGGCGTCCAAGGCCCCGAGCTCATGGA
Source organism: Thermoplasmata archaeon (assembly GCA_036393695.1). GTDB lineage: Archaea > Thermoplasmatota > Thermoplasmata > RBG-16-68-12 > RBG-16-68-12 > RBG-16-68-12. The sequence goes on along the minus strand of DASWGO010000112.1, from coordinate 4,423 downwards.
ACTCTGGCGGCAGCAAGCGGAACGGTTCAAGGCGGACTTCGTGGACGACAACGTCTCGAAGGTGGATTTCTCGAAGCGTCCACTGAAGGTCTGGACCTCCGACGGAATGCACGAGAGCCGCTCCGTCATCATCGCCACCGGCGCGAACGCGAAATACCTGGGACTGCCAAACGAGGAACGCCTCAAGGGTCGTGGCGTCAGCGCGTGTGCGACGTGTGACGGGTTTTTTTTCAAAGGGCTCGACGTGGTCGTGGTCGGCGGCGGCGACACGGCCATGGAAGAGAGCCTCTATCTGTCGAAGCTTTGCAAGACGGTCACAATCGTCCATCGCCGACGCGAATTCCGGGCGAGCAAGATCATGCAGGACCGCGTGTTCAAAACGCCAAACATCAAGATCATCTGGGACACCGAAGTCGTGGACGTCCTCGGGGATGCCAAGGTCGAGGGCGTCCGGATCAAGAGCGTCAAGACGGGCAAGACCTCCGACCTCAAAGTCCAGGGACTGTTCCTCGCGATCGGCCATGAGCCCGCGACGGAGATCCTGCGCGACCAGTTGAAGCTCGAGAGAGGGTACGTGGTCCTGAGACCGCACGACGGCTTGTCGACCGCGACCTCCGTGGACGGCGTCTTCGCCGCCGGAGACGTTCACGACTTCCGCTACCGACAGGCCGTGACCGCGGCTGGTTTCGGCTCCATGGCGGCCCTCGACGCGGAACGCTGGCTTCAGCAGTCCGGCGCCTGAATGCAACGAAATCTTGAAGTCGATTCGCTCGTTAGGCACGAAGGGACCCGCGCATGGTGCGAATCTTCCGCGGCGGCGTGCTCGATGAGCGCTTCGAAGGCTCCGTCGTCGTGATCGGGCCGCGGCCGACGACGATGACCGGCCTCGTCCGCGGGGACCTGTTCGTCCGCGACAGCAGCGTGTGCGACGTCACCGGGATGGTGTCCGGGAACCTCCTCGCGGAGCGGACGGGTAAGGCGGTCCTCCGGGGCCTCGTGACGAAAGCCGCGAAAGCCGCGGGCGGAGACCTCGAGGTCTATGGGCTGGTCCAAGGAGACGTCGTCAACGAGGGCGGGCGTCTCTACGTTGACAAAGGAGCCGTCGTCCGAGGCAAGGTCATCGGGCAGACCCATAGTGCGCCGCTCCCGCCACCCGAGAAACCGGTCACGCCTGCCCCCGGCGCGGCGCCCGCGCCAACGACTCCGGTTCCGCCCGCGTCGCCGCCGAAACCCCCGGCCGCACCGGGTCCGTGAAGCCTCAGGCCTCGACGTTCGGTTCGATCGGCGTTTCCTTCAAGGGCATCTTGTCCGGCTTCTTCTCCCCGGACGAGAACAGCTGAAGGTAGGGAATCAGGTTGCCCATGATCCGGTTCTCCGCTTTCCGCAAGTGCTCTTCGTAGGTGGAGCGGCTCACGCCCAGACTTCGGGCGATGTTCTCCGTCGTCACGTCGCGCGGGGAGCTGTAGTATCCGTATCGGTGCGCCTTCAGGAGCGCGTCCGACTGCTTTGACGTCAGATCGCCGAAGAGACTGTTGACCCAGATGCTCGACGGCAGGACGGTGAGCGGGAGTTCCCGCTTCCGGATCAGCTCCGTCGGCCCGCGCTTGTTGAAGTCGCGGAACAGGTCGCGCGTGCGCACCTCGTCGAACGCGATCACGCGGAAGTGCCCCCAGCCGTCCTGGAACACCGCGGGCGGAGCGTCGATCGCCTCGTGGGCTTCCCAGATGTTCCATGGGCTGTCGAGACTGCCGCAGGTGCAGCGGAGCATGAAGATCCGGGAGTCGCCGGCCTCGGCCCAGTTGTCGATGCAGTGACCCGCCTTGCGGATCTCCTTCGTGATCTCGTCCAGCACCGTTTCGTCTCGGGTCGGGACCTGAACGAGCTCGCGGTTCCAGATGCACCACATCGAGATCGGGAGACCGGGATGGTGGGCGGAGATTTTCATGAACGGGTAGTCGTACTGAGTCCGAAACGAGATCTCCCAGAGGCTCATGGACAGCCCATCACGGTCCCGGGGGATATAGGTGGTGCCGTCATACGACGGCCGCCGAAGGCGGGTCAAAGAGGTTCGTCGTGCTCGTCTTTTCCCGTTTCGAGGTACAAGACATGTATCTGATCGCACCGGACACCACACGGATTTGGACGGACAGCAACCGCAACTTCACCCTCCGGGAGTACAGCCGCCTCGAATACGGCCGCTCGGACATTGGGTGGATCCTTGCCTCGGTGAAGGCCTCACGGCCTGCGCCGACGAAGCGCCCGAAGCGCTCGCTCGGGTTGCGGCTGCGGTACTTCCTGAACTCCTTCCGCGGCTTCGCCGCCTTCGACGTACACGGTCACGACGACACCCAGTGCCCGTGAGGCGGCGCACCTTTTTATCGCACGGTCACCCTCCCTAGGCGGGATGGCGGAAGTCACCATTCGCTACTGCGCTCCGTGTCGGTATCTGCCCAAGGCGATTCAGGACGCGGACGCGATTTTGAAGGAATTCGGTGAGACGCTGTCCGCCCTCCGCCTGGTCCCAGGCGACCACGGCGTGTACGACGTCGCGGTCGACGACACGATTGTGTTTTCGCTCGAGAAGACGAACCGGTTCCCCGAGTCGGCCGAGCTGATCCAAGAGATCCGGGCTCGGGTCAAGCCGCGCAAGGCTCGCAAGAAAGCGTAGTCCTCGCCCCGAGGGGTCTTCGCCGACCCGTCATTTGACGGCCGTCTATGACGGGTCAAAATCCCTCATCGACCCTGTCGTTCTCCTGTACATGTTCGGAAGCACATATCCGATCTTCGATGCACAGGGAGTTGTGAGCGAGTACGTCCGGAACCCGGATTTGGCGGAATACGTCCGCTGGGAGTACCGTCCCGCGGAGCGGTCGAGCGTGATCCGTTCGATCAAGCGGAAACGGACCGTGACCCGACGGGTCCCGTTTGCAGGAGCGACGCGGATCGCGCGTCGGCTCCGGGCCTGGGTGAAGGACCTGCGGGGAACGACCGGAGGGCCGATCGAGTCGGGTCTCGTCTACCGCGCGATCCTGCACGAGAAAGTCCTCTAGGCTAGCTGGGAGAGTCGATTGCGAGCACGACCTTGCCGAACTGCTCGCCTCGCCCCAGGTACTCGTGGGCCTGGCGGGCCTGCTCGAGCGGGAAGACCCGGTCCACGACCGGTTTGAGGCGGCCCATGAACACGAGCTTCATGACCTCGTCGAACTCCCGTTGATTCGCCATCGTCGACCCGAGCACGGAGAGCTGACGCCAGAAGAGGTATCTCGCGTCGAGCTCGAGGAGCGCGCCGGTCGTCGCACCCGGGACCACGACGCGGCCCCCTTTCCGGAGACTCCGTACGGAGTCCTTGAACGTCGCTTCGCCGACGTGATCGACGACGACGTCGACCCCGCGCTTCCCCGTGAGTTCCCAGATCGCCTTGGACCATGGCATCGCCTTGTAGTTGACGAGGACATCCGCGCCGAGCGCCTTCGCCTTCTCCAGCTTCGCGTCGCTCGAGCTTGTCGTGAAGACCGTGCAGCCCGCGAGCTTTGCGACTTGGATCGCGGCCGTCGAGAGGCCGGACCCGGCGCCGAGGATCAAGACGTCCTCTCCGGGCCGGACCTTCGCGCGGGTGATGAGCATGCGCCACGCGGTCATGAACGCCAGGGGGACGGCAGCGGCCTGCGGGAAGTCCATGTCCGTTGGGATCTTGAGCACGTTTCGGGCGGGGACCGCGACCTTTTCCGCATACGTCCCGGGAAGGTGCTCCCCGAGAATCTTGTACTCCACGCATTCGGAGTCCTCGCCTCGGAGGCAGTACTCACACCTGCCACACGAGATCCCCGGATTCACGACGACGCGGTCGCCGATCTCGACGTCGGTGACGTCGGAGCCGACCTCCGCGATATCGCCCGCCGCGTCGCAGCCGAGGATGTGAGGGAGCGTCAGCTTGAGGGTCGGGATTCCCTCGCGGACCGCCAGGTCCAGGTGGTTCAGAGACGCCGCGTGGACGCGGACGACCACTTGGTCCGGTCCCGGGACCGGATCGGGATGGTTTCGGTCCAACTCGAGAACGTCAGGCCCGCCGAAGCGGGGCACGACGACCGCCTTCAGCGTACCACCTGCGCGACGGCGGCGAATCGAAGCGGTCCTAGATAAGGGCCGCCGTCACCGCACGTTGTAGCCCTTCGACTGGAGCAACCGCACGACGTCTTTGCGATGGTCGCCCTGGAGGACGATCACGCCGTCTTTGCCGGAACCGCCCGTGGCCAAGCCCTTCTTCAGCTCCCGGGCGAGCTTCTCCGCCTCGTCCGGTTTCGACTCGAGCCCTCGAACGACGGTCACGGCTTTCCCGTAGCGGCGCGTGTCCATCTCGACGGACAGCTGGGTCGTCTCGCGGCCCAGGTCCTCGCAGACGCAGATCTCCTTAGGCAACCCGCAT